>URIN01000074.1 GCA_900547915.1 uncultured Clostridium sp.
CGAGATAGGAGTCCGTCTCGTGGGCTCGGAGATGTGTATAAGAGACAGTCTCCGGGGTTGTCCATAATGCCGTTGCTAATTTTGAAAACTCCGCCCGGGTTATAACGACAGCTCATTTTCTTTGGGAGTTTGCCGCAGGCTTTTTCAACAAGTTCAATATGAGTTATATCGTCAAGATTGATTATTCCGCCCAGATCGTTGCAGTATTTGAACTCTTCAACAGGTGTGTCGTTTGAGGAAAACATAATGTCCTCCCCTACTGCTCCAATTGCTTTGGAAAGCATTAATTCTGTTTTTGATGAACAATCACAACCGCAACCATACTCGCGAAGAATGTTAATCAGAAATGGGTTAGGAGTAGCTTTTACAGCAAAAAACTCCTTATATCCTTTGTTCCAGGAAAATGCTTTTTTAAGCTGTTCAGCATTTTTTCTGATACCATTTTCATCATAAATATGAAACGGAGTTGGATATTTTGCTATTATTTCCTGTGCTTTTTCTTTTGTTAAAAAAGGTTTCTTTGCCATATGCTCCTCCTATTTTTCCAAATGGTTTTCAATTATTTCTTTTATTTCATCAATACCGCTGCCGTTAAGAGCAGAAAACGGTATGATTTTGCAATCTTTGCCAATTTCATTCTGCGCAGCATCAAGACGTTCTTTATACTGCGTTTTATTGAGTTTATCCGACTTTGTAAGAACAGTTATGAACTCTATGCCGTAATTTTTCAGAAATGAAATCATAGCATAATCATCTTCGGTTGGCTTTCTGCGCATATCCACAAGAAGGACAATAAGAGATATTTTACGCTCACCTGCTCTGAAATATCCTTCCATAAGCTCTGCAAAGCGCTCTTTTTCGGATCTTGAAATTTTTGCGTATCCGTAGCCAGGCAGATCAACAAACCTATATTTATCCACATTATAAAAATTAATAGTAATTGTTTTGCCGGGCACTGAACTTACCCTAGCAAGATTTTTTCTATTAAAAAGTTTATTGAGTAATGAGCTTTTTCCAACATTTGAGCGCCCTGCAAACACAATTTCCGCTTTGTCACATTCAGGCAGCTGCGCCGAAATACCAAACGATCTGTCAAATTCTGCGTCATTAAAATTCATATCACTGTGTTACCGTTTCCCTTGGATTTTCTGAATCATTGATAATCTTTTTAACATTTTTATGTGCTGTTGAATTGGGAAGATATTTAAGTGCTATTGGCACAACATCACTGAATGTTTTTACTGGGATGAAATCAACGCCGTCTTTAACTTCTTCTGAAATTTCAGACAGGTCTTTTTCATTATCTTTTGGAATAATTACCGTAGAACATCCAGCCTTATAGGCTGCCATACTCTTTTCTTTAAGGCCGCCTATTGCAAGCGTTTTGCCTTTAAGACTTATTTCACCTGTCATAGCAATATCTCGCCTAATAGGAATTCCCGTAAGCTCAGATACAAGAGCTGTGGTTATTGCGAGGCCAGCAGACGGACCGTCTTTAGGAACAGCGGCTTCGGGTGCGTGAATATGTAAATCTTTTGTTTTATAGAAGTCAGCGTCTACACCAAAATCATCAGCATGCGCACGAACATATGATACAGCTGTTTTTGCGCTTTCCTGCATTACATCACCGAGATTACCTGTAAGTACTATCTTGCCGGTACCGTTTAGAACAGAAACCTCAATTGGCAGAAGCGTGCCACCGATACTTGTCCAAGCCAAACCGTTTACCGTACCTACCGTATCTTCTTCGGGTATTTTATCCTGAGAATATCTTTTCGGTCCAAGATATTTTTCAATGTTTTTAGGAGTCACCCTGAATGATTTAGCGCCTTTTTCAAGTTCAACAGATGCTTTTCTGCATAGCGAGGCTATTCTCTTTTCAAGGTTTCTAACGCCTGCCTCACCTGTGTAATTTTCAATAATAGTATAAATAGCGTCATCCGTGATTTTAAATTCACGAGATGTGAGTTTATGCTTTTTCATCTCTTTTTTTATGAGATGCTCTTTTGCGATATGGAATTTTTCAAGAACTGTATATGAATTAAGTTCGATTACTTCCATCCTATCAAGCAAAGGCGCAGGTATTGTAGAAGTGTCATTTGCCGTAGTTATAAACAGCACCTTGCTTAAATCAAGCGGGAAATCAATGTAATGATCTACAAAACTAAAATTCTGCTCCGGATCAAGAGCTTCAAGAAGAGCCGATGCAGGATCGCCTTTATAATCATTACCTACTTTGTCAATCTCATCTAGCAAAATAACCGGGTTCATTACGCCGCTTTTTATTACAGCTTCAGTAATTCTTCCTGGCATTGCACCTATATACGTACGGCGGTGACCTCTAATCTCAGCCTCATCATGTATACCGCCTAGTGCTATACGTACATATTTTCTGCCCATACTTTTTGCAAGACTCTTTACAATTGAAGTCTTACCTACTCCGGGAGGACCTGCAAGGCAGAGTATCTGCCCTGAAAAATCGGGATTACGTTTAAAAACCGCAAGAGACTCAATAATTCTTTCCTTAACCTTATCAAGAGAATAATGTTCTTTATTGAGCAATTTTGACGCTGCATCAAGGTTAATTGAGTCTTTTGTAAATTTTCCAAACGGGATCTCGATACATTTGTCAAGATAATTTCTTACCACAGTGCCTTCGTGTGAGCCTTGTGGCATTTTCATAAGCTTACCGCATTCACTCAGCAGCTTATTTTTTATTTCTTCAGAGCACTTAAGCTTTTCAATTTTTTCTTTGTATTCATCAGCCTCTTCAACGGGATTGTCAGTATCACCAAGTGCTTCTCCAATTACCTTCATTTCTTCACGAAGGTAATACTCTCGTTGATTCTTATCTATATTTTCCTGAACTTTTTCATGTATCTCACTTTCGATCTCAAGGGTTGAATTCTCCTTGTTAAGTAAGACAAAGAGTTTCATAAGCCTGTCCTCAACTGAAACTGTTTCGAGTATTTTTTGTTTCTCTTCATACTCGAAATAACAGTTAGAACATATAAAATCGCAAAGTTTTCCGCAATCATTTATTGAAAGAATTTTAACTTTCACATCATTTGATATTTTTGGAATATATGATGCGTATCTTTCAAACTCTTTTTTTAATGCTCTTACATACGCTTTTGTTTCACTTGAATCCAGAGGTACTTCTTCATTAATCGTCAACAAAGTTCCTGAAAGGAAAGGTCTGGACTGAGTAAGCGCAAAAAGATGAGCCCTCTGTTCTCCTTCAACAACAACTCTGAGATTATCGGAATTTGGTATTCTGATAGTCTGTTTAATACTGCATATCATTCCAACATCATACAAATCATCAATGCTGGGTTCATCAACAGAAGGATCACGTTGAGCTACAAGAAATATTTTATTAGAACCGCGCATTGCGGTTTTTATTGCATTAACACTCTTTTTTCTGCCGACATCAAAATGAAGCACCATTTCAGGGAAAACAACAAGCCCTCTGAGCGGAACTATCGGCATATCAATATAATCGTTTTCTAGTGTACTATTAAGATTATCGATCATAATCATCACCTTTAAAAGATGTTAGTATTATATAATAGATACAAATAAAAGGCAAGTATTTACCTGCCTTTTATGTTTGTTTAATTATTGTAAAATGAGTTAACAATATTTGCTTTTTATGCGTTTTTTAAGTCTGATGCTTTCAGCATTTTATGAGTTCTGTTCTCATTTCTTATAATTATCGGATCAGCGCCGTCTTTAACGCATTCCTGTGTAATAATTACTCTTTCAACAGTAGCGTCACTTGGAATAGTAAACATCAAATCCTTTAAAACTCCTTCAAGAACGCTTCTAAGTCCCCTTGCACCGGTTTTTCTTTCAAGAGTTACATCAGCAACAGCTTTAAGCGCCTCATCCTGAAATTCAAGCTTTACGCCGTCAAATGCGAACATTTTGGTGTACTGCTTTACAATCGAGTTCTTTGGCTCAGTCATGATTTTAACGAGTGCTTCACGGTCAAGATTATCTAATACGGTAATTACGGGTATTCTTCCTATAAGTTCAGGAATAAGACCGTATTTTACAAGATCGTGCTGGATAACCTTGTGAAGTATTTCATTTTCATCATACTTCTCTTTTTCAATATCAGCACCGAAGCCCATTACTTTTGATCCGATACGCTTTTCAATTATTTTTTCAATACCGTCAAACGCACCGCCGCAAATAAACAGGATATTTGTTGTATCAATCTGAATAAATTCCTGTTGAGGATGTTTTCTTCCGCCTCCGGGTGGTACATTTGATACAGTGCCTTCAAGAATTTTAAGCAGAGCCTGCTGTACTCCCTCGCCGCTTACATCTCGTGTAATAGAGCGGTTTTCGGATTTACGTGAAATTTTATCAATCTCATCGACATAGATTATTCCGCGCTGCGCTTTTTCTATATCAAAGTCGGCAGCTTGAATAAGTCTAAGAAGGATGTTTTCAACGTCTTCACCTACATATCCGGCCTCTGTAAGAGTAGTAGCGTCTGCAATGGCAAAAGGAACATTAAGTATCTTTGCAAGCGTTTGGGCAAGCATTGTTTTTCCAACGCCTGTCGGTCCTAAAAGCAAAATATTGCTTTTTTGAAGTTCTACATCATCACTGCTTGAAGCTGAGTATATTCTTTTGTAATGATTATATACAGCTACTGACAATGATTTTTTGGCTTCATCCTGTCCTACAACGTACTCATCAAGTTTTTCCTTTATTTGTACAGGTGTGGGCAGAACCATATCTGTGTCCTGAGAGGCATTAGCCTGTTTTGTCTGCTCCGAAGATTTTTCCAGTAAATCATTGCAAAGACCAATACATTCATCGCAGATAAATACGCCCGGTCCCTCAATAAGTCTGTGAACCATAGCCTCGGATTTTCCGCAGAAAGAACATCTTGCAATGTGGTTCATATTATTTTTATCGTTAGCCATAAAACCACTCCGGAATATAATTGATTAATTAATTATCTCTTATCAAACACTTTGTCAACAAGACCATACTCAAGAGCTTCCTGAGCTGTAAGCCAGTTATCTCTTTCAGTATCTCTCGTAACTTCCTCAACTGATTTTCCACAGTTAGCGGCAAGTATTGTGTTTAATTTCTTTTTAGTTCTGAGAATATGATTCGCGGTAATCTCAATCTCTGTGGCCTGACCCTGAGCCTGACCAAGAGGCTGATGAATCATAACTTCAGCGTTTGGCAGACAAATTCTTTTGCCCTTAGTGCCGCTCGAAAGAAGAAACGCACCCATAGAAGCAGCCATTCCTATGCAGATTGTGGATACATCGCACTTAATGTACTGCATCGTGTCATAAATCGCCATACCGTCAGTAACTGAGCCGCCGGGAGAATTAATGTAAAGGTTGATATCCTTTTCATTGTCCTGACCCTCGAGGAAAAGTAGCTGAGCTACAACAAGCGAAGCTGTCTGCGAATTTACTTCATCTGAGAGAACAATAATTCTGTCATTAAGGAGTCTGGAAAAAATGTCCATAGAACGCTCGCCGTTACCGGTTTGTTCAATAACATAAGGTACTAATGCCATTTAAATCACTTTCCTTTAAATAATTGTAAATAATATTGCTTTAATTACTCAACAACAGCGGATTCAACAATTAAATCAACTGCTTTATTTCTCTTTACATCCTCTGCAATCTGATCAGCTGCAAGTATTTTTTTAACCTGGTCAGCTTCCATTCCGTACTGTTTGCCGATCTTTTCAGCTTCAGCATTTATATCATCCTCAGAAGCTTCAATGTTTTCAGCTTCAATTATAGCACGAAGAGCAACTGAAACCTTAACCTGCTTTTCTGCACCAACCTTAAATGTTGCCTTAAACGAATCTCTGTCCTGACCAACATACTTGAGGTATGTATCAAGATCAAGTCCCTGAGACTGGAGTCTGTATTCATAATCCTTAAGCATTTCATCCTGTCTCTTGTCAAACATACACTGAGGAATCTCAGCTTCCATATTTTCACAGATCTGCTCAAGAAGGTCATTTTCCATCTTTGATTTAGCGTCTGCTTCTTTCTTTTCTGAGATCTGCTTTTTAAGGTCAGCCTTAAGTTCGTCTATTGTGTTGAGATCTTCAGAAACAGACTGAGCAAAATCATCATCAAGTTCTGGGAGCTCCTTAGCTTTGATCTCGTGGATCTTGCATTTGAACACGGCATCCTTGCCTGCAAGCTGTTCTGCATACTCTTCTGGGAACTTAACATTTACATCAAATTCCTCGTCAACCTTGTGACCGCATACCTGCTCTTCAAATCCCGGAATAAATGAACCTGAGCCGAGTTCAAGCGGATAATTTTCACCTTTGCCGCCGTCAAAAGCTTCACCGTCAACAAATCCCTCAAAATCAAGAGAAACTGTATCGCCGTCCTGAGCAGCTCTGTCGTCTGCAACAACGAGACGAGAATTTCTTTCCTGAAGGCTCTTAAGCTCATTATCAACGTCTTCATCAGTTGCTTCGGTAGCTTCTTTATTAACTTTAAGGCCTTTGTAATCGCCGAGTTTTACTTCGGGATATGTTGTTACTTTCATTTTCATCTCAACGCCTGTTTCCTTGCCTATAACGGGAATTTCAAGGTCATAAGGAGCGTCAACAACTTCGAGTCCGGCCTCTGTGAAAGCTTCTGCTACTGCAGTGGGATAAACAATGTCAAGAGCATCTTCAAAGAAAGTGCCTTCGCCGTACATTTTTTCAATCATAGCCTGAGGAGCCTTGCCCTTACGGAAACCGGGAAGCTGAATATTCTTTTTGTCTTTCAAATAAGCCTGAGTGCAAGCTTTTTTGAATGCTTCGCTGTCTACTGTAACTTCAAGTTCATAGGTATTTGTATCAACCTTGTTTGATGATTTAAGTGCCATATTAAACTCTCCTGTCTTTATAATTATTATTAATATTAATATCACTGAATAGGCATTATAGCATAT
>URIN01000075.1 GCA_900547915.1 uncultured Clostridium sp.
AAAGCCCTTCTAGGGCTTACTCAAGCCTCCGGCTTAGCCGGAGGTCTTGACTTATTATTGGGTCTGTTACATTCCGAAAAGTGCCCAAATTCCTACACTGAGTCCGCTGCCTGCCATAAGAACAGCAAGTACTATCGCAGTAACTTTCACCCATTTTCTGCCGTACATTTTTATGCCTCCGTATTCATAATGGAATTTGCCTCGGCAATCAGCTTGTCAGCTTTTTCTTCTGCGGAAGCTCTGTCAGTTCCGATAGCTGTTATATACGCCTTTATTTTAGGCTCTGTTCCGCTTGGGCGAACGATAAGTCCGCTGCCGCCCTTTGCTTTGTATGCAAGCACATTTGATTTTGGCAGGTCTATCTTGTTTTCTGTACCTGCCTCAAAGTCTTTTTCAATGCTTGTTTCGTAATCGGCGGTGTAGATTATTTCAGCGCCCGCAAGGTCTTTAGGCGGATTCACACGCAGGTCATCCATTATCTGCTGCATTTTTTTCATGCCTGCTGCGCCGTCAAATTCATAGCTCTTTACCGTGTTGCAGTAATACCCGAACTCGGCATAGATGTCTGCCATAACTTCAAGCAGTGTTTTGCCCTGTGATTTGTAGTAAGCAGCCATTTCGCAGATAAGCATTGAGCCTACAACTGCGTCTTTATCCCTTGCGTGTGTGCCTGCAAGGTATCCGTAGGATTCTTCAAATCCCATAATGAAATCATCTGCTCTGCCTTCTGCCTCAAGCTTTGTGATAAGTTCACCTATATATTTGAAGCCTGTGAGCAGGTTTTTAAATTCACAGCCGTATTTCTTGGCAATCTCTTGTGCAAGGTCTGTGGAAACAAATGATTTTGCCGCAACGGCGTGTTCAGGCAGTGTGCCGTTTGCCTTTCTCTGTGAAAGCAGGTAGTTAAGAAGCATGGCGCCTACTTCGTTGCCGCTCATAAGTTCAAATTTGCCGCTGCCGTCATTTACGGCAATGCCAACTCTGTCGCAGTCAGGGTCGGTGGCAAGCAGAATGTCAGCGTCATTGCCCTCTGCAACTTTAAGCGCAAGTTCAAATGCCTGCCTAATCTCAGGGTTCGGATAAGGACAGGTGGGGAAATTGCCGTCAGGATTTTCCTGCTCCGGTACAATATAAATATCTTTTACACCTATTCTGCTGAGGATACGGCGCACAGGCTTGTTGCCTGTTCCGTTAAGCGGTGTGTAAATAACTTTAAGCCCTGCTTTTTCGCATATGCCCGGGTTTACGCACTGCTTCTGTACCTCGTCAAGGAAGCTCTCGATAACATCCTGACCCATATATTCAATAAGGCCGCTGTTTACCGCCTCGTCAAAATCCATTGATTTAATGCCGGTAAAATAATCAACCTTTTTGATGTATTCGTAAGTTTCGGCTGCTTCCTCGTCAGTCATCTGATAACCGTTGTAATCATAGCATTTGTAGCCGTTGTATTTTGCGGGGTTGTGTGAAGCAGTCAGTATAATACCGCCCTGTGTGCCAAATTTTCTTATTGCATAGGAAAGGCATGGGGTGGGTTCAAGCTCCTCGTAAATATAAACTTTGATACCGTTTGCGGCAAGCGTTTTTGCCGCTTCCTTTGAGAAGTAATCACTCTTAATTCTTGAATCATATCCGATAGCGCAGCTCGGATTTTCATAATGCGCGTTCAGGAAGTCCGAAAGTCCCTGTGTTGCTCTGCAAACTGTGTAAACATTCATTCTGTTTGTGCCTGCACCTATAACACCGCGCAGACCTGCCGTGCCAAATTCCAACTCTGTGTAAAATCTATCGTTGATCTCTTCCTCGTTGCCGTCTATTTCTTTAAGTTCAGCAATAAGGTCGGGGTCGGCATTAGCATTTTTAAGCCATTCGTCATAAAGTTTTTTTATTTCCATAAAATCGCTCCCTTAAAAATTTGGGTCTTACCTTTCGGTATATTGATATTGTAAACTTATTAAAAAGCGTTGTCAATAATATGCGTTTTAACATTTTATTAATTTCTGTCAGGCAATTATTGCTTGCAGGCAATAGCAATATCTAGTATACTGTTATTAGTTCAATTTTATTTCCGATTTAAACATCGGTAAGTATGAAAGACGGTGAGTTTGTGTTTGCAAAGGCAAAAAGCCTGGGAATTTACGGTATGGATGCTTTCAGCGTAATGGTTGAGGCAGATTTAAGCAAGGGTCTGCCGCGCTTTGATATAGTAGGTCTGCCCGATACTGCCGTAAAGGAAAGCAGAGAGAGGGTAAGAGCAAGCATGAAAAACTGCCGTTATGACTTTCCTGTTTCACGCATAACGGTGAATATTGCTCCTGCCGATATTAAAAAAGAGGGGCCTGTTTATGATTTGCCAATTTTGATGGCGCTGCTTGCGGCAACAGGACAGTTAAAAGAGCCGATAGATGATTATGCTTTTATAGGTGAACTCTCGCTTGACGGCGAAATACGAGCCTGTACGGGTGTGCTGCCTATGCTTCTCAAAGCAAGAGAGCAGGGTGTACCCTCTGTTTTTATACCATATGCCAACAGAACAGAAGCTGGCGCTGTAAACGGAATAGATGTATTTGCCGCAAAAAATATAGGAGAGGTTGTAAGCCATATATCGGGCGAAGAAAAACTGCAGCCGTGTTATATGCCTGTTTCTCAACTTGCAACATATGATGAAACACTGGATTTTGCCGATGTAAAAGGTCAGGGGGATGCCAAACGCGCATTGGAGATAGCTGCGGCAGGCGGACACAACTGTATTATGGTGGGGCCTCCCGGCACGGGCAAATCAATGCTTGCCAAAAGGCTCCCGTCAATTCTTCCGCAAATGACTTTTGAAGAGGCTCTTGAAACCACCAAGATATATTCGATAGCGGGAAAACTTCCGCCGGATGTTCAGCTTATCACAAGCAGACCGTTCAGAAGTCCTCACCACACTATTTCTGCGCAGGGACTTACGGGAGGCGGTCAGGTTCCGCGCCCCGGAGAGATAAGTCTTGCGCACAACGGCGTTCTTTTTATGGATGAATTTCCCGAGTTTGACAGGCGCGCAAAAGAATCACTGCGTCAGCCGCTTGAAGACGGAACTGTAACTATCTCCCGCAGTTCAGGCACAGTGTCTTATCCTTCAAACATAATGGTGGTGGCGGCGATGAATCCTTGTCCGTGCGGTTATCTCGGTCACCCCACAAAGGAATGTGTCTGCACAGAGGCGGCAAAGCGAAGATACCGTGATAAGGTTAGCGGCCCTATTTTGGACAGAATTGATATTCATATAGAAGTTGAGCCTGTTGATTATGACCGTCTTGCCTCAAAGCAAAAAGAGGAAAGCTCGGCAGAGATAAGAGAGAGGGTAAACCGAGCAAGGGATATACAGCGTAAAAGGTTCGATGGTACAGGTATTACCTGCAACGCTAAAATGACGCCTGCTATGACGCGCAAATTCTGCGTTCTCACCGCTGATGCCGAAAATCTGCTTAAACTCAGCTTTGAAAGGCTTGGACTTTCCGCACGGGCCTATGATAAAATACTCAGGATATCACGTACTATTGCAGACCTTGACGGCTGTGATAACATAGAAGTAGAACATATAGCCCAGGCAGTGCAGTACAGAAGCCTGGACAGAAAATACTGGACCGAATAATATTATTAGGAGAAAACGAAAATTATGAATGAAATAATAGAAAAGACTATGAAAAATCTTGAGAAAAACAATATTTCGGCGTTTTACGCAGAGAGCAGGGAAGATGTTGCAGAAATAATAAAAAGCCTCGTGCCGGCAGGCAGTACCGTTTCAAACGGCGGCAGTGTAACACTTTCCGAAACAGGCGTAATGGATATGCTTAAAAGCGGCGATTATACATATTACGACAGAAGCGGACTTGACGGCGACGAACTGCGTGAATGTTATGTAAAAGCATTTGGCTGTGACGCTTATTTCTGCTCCTCAAACGCTGTGACTCAAAACGGAGAACTTTATAATGTGGACGGCAATTCTAACCGTGTAGCCTGCATAGTTTACGGCCCTAAGCAGGTAATAATGGTAGTTGGCAGAAACAAGATAGTGCCCGATATAGCAAGCGCCGTAAAGCGTGTAAAGCAGCAGGCTGCACCTCAAAACACAGTGCGCCTTAAGAAAAATACTCCCTGCGCGGCAACAGGGCAGTGCATCAGCCTTGACAGCGAAAATTCAGAGCTTTGCGCAGGCTGCCTCAGTCCCGAGCGTATCTGCTGCAATTTTGTTGTTACGGCATATCAGCGCCACAAGGGCAGAATAAAGGTTATTATCGTAAATGAAGACCTCGGTTACTGATAACGGAAAAAACTGCTCTTATATTGAATACAACCTAAATTTAATATGTGTGTTTCATAAAAGAAAGACCCCGTCAATACCTGCGTATTAACGGGGTTTTATTATTAAAAGAAATTTGATTATTTAATATTACTGTTCTTCGGGCTCGTAGTCGAATGAAAGTACGTCAGCTGTGCCGAAATATTTTTCTACAAGCGGGGTAAGTGTATCGCTCTCGCTGTAATCGGTGGAACTTATCTCAAGCACGGCTTCGTTGAAAGCTGTTGAGAAATCATTTGATTTTGCAAACGCAAATCCGTTTTTGATTGATTCAAGTGTACCGTTAAGAACTGTGTAATTTGCATATCCCTCAAATTTATAAAGATTGAAATCATCAATTATAACAGCATCTATCTGACCTGCGTCAAGAGCGGCAAAAGCCTCGTTTGCGGTTTGATACTGATGAGCGGAAACAAGTGCATTGTATACAGCTGAGTTTTCTGTAAGAGCCGCTGCGGCAGTCTCGGAAACGATGCCTGCCCTTGCACCTTCAAGGTCGTTGTAATTGCGTATTGAGCTTGAAGAGGGAACCACTGTAACAACATCGTCTGTGATAATGTCGGCGCTCCAGTTATAATCTTCATTTATAGTGCCGCTGTCTTTATGAACAGCGCAGTAAATGATTGCCGAATATTCATTGCCCTCTTCGTCAGTATAAGCAGTGTCCTCGCCAAGGCGGTAACCTTCGTCAACCTTGATGAACTGGTAATTCTTATAATCACCCTTGAAAGAATCAAATGTTGCGGCAACGAGCTCAACGTCAAATCCTGTAAGATTTCCGTTTTCGTCAGTGTAAAGGAACGGCGCCTGCTCCTCGGTATAAGCTATAAGCATGGTCTCATCCGTGATTTCAGATGTTTCACTGCTTTCGGAACTACAGCCTGCAAACAGACCGCAGATCATAAGAACACAAAGGATAACGCTTAAAATTTTTATATGCTTTTTCAACTTTTATCCCCCTTAAGAGAATTTCAATAATGTAATTTTAAATCAAATTTACCCTAAAGTCAATATAAATAAAAAAGGCAGCGGCTTTATATAGAAGGTGTTGCTTTGTTTGTGTGCAAAATGCACAAAATTTATCTGAAAATTCTGTAAGATTGACAAAATCATTTTATAGTATTAAAATAACATAAAAAATGAAGTTCGGAGATGTTGATGTGCTTACTTTAGACAGAGTTTATACGGCGGCGCGTGTTTTGAAAGAGATCATTAGAGAAACCGATATGATATATGCGCCCAATATCAGCAACAACGCAAAAATTTATCTTAAAACGGAAAACCTGCAGGTTACAGGTTCTTTTAAAATAAGAGGTTCATATTTTAAAATCAGCCAGCTTTCAGACGAGGAAAAAAAGAACGGCGTAATAGCTTGTTCTGCCGGCAACCATGCTCAGGGTGTTGCTCTTGCCGCCACGAGAAGCGGAATTAAAAGCATTATCTGCCTGCCAGACGGTGCACCTATTTCAAAGGTTGAGGCAACTAAGCGTTACGGTGCAGAGGTGTGCATGGTAAAGGGCGTTTATGATGACGCTTATAATAAGGCAATCCAGCTCAGAGACGAAAAAGGATATACATTTATACATCCGTTTGACGATGAGGATGTTATCGCGGGTCAGGGCACTATCGGTCTTGAGATAATGGAGCAGCTGCCAAATGTTGACGCTGTTGTTGTTTCAATCGGCGGCGGCGGACTCATTTCGGGTGTTGCCTATACTATCAAACAAATAAACCCCAAGTGCAAGGTTTACGGTGTTCAGGCACAGGGCGCACCGAGCATGCTTAAATCGATAAATGACGGCAAGATTGAAACCCTCTCTAAAGTTCAGACAATTGCAGACGGTATTGCCGTAAAGACTCCCGGAGATAATACATACGATATGGTAAGCCAGTATGTAGACGGAATATTTACAGTTTCTGATGATGAGATAGCTCTTGCAATATTGACGCTTCTTGAACAGCAGAAACTTATTGCAGAGGGCGCAGGCGCAGTTCCCGTTGCGGCTGTGCTTGCCGGAAAGATACCGGATATTGAAGGCAAAAATGTATGCTGTCTTGTTTCAGGCGGTAATATTGATGTTACTATACTTTCAAGAGTAATCGAAAGAGGTCTTAAAATGAGTGGCAGAACTGCCAATATCACTATCGCTCTTTCGGATAAGCCGGGTCAGCTTGCAGATGTTTCAAAGATCATCTCACAGACCGGCGCAAATGTTACAAGTGTTAATTATGACAGCACTGATCTTGATATGAATATTACTGACTGCTATCTTAAGATCTGTGTTGAAACAAGAGATTATGCTCACGTTGTTGCTATCAAGACCGCTCTTAAAGATGCAGGTTTTGAGGTTTGCGACTGATTTATAAATAAATGAAAGGGTGCTGAAAAATGGAATTTGTATCAACTAATAACGCTCCGGGTGCAATCGGCCCATACAGCCAGGCGGTAAAGGCAAACGGACTGCTTTTTACAAGCGGACAGATAGCTATCAACCCCGCAACAGGAAATGTTGAGGCGGATACTATCGAGGGGCAGACTCAGCAGGTATGCGAAAATCTTAAAGCGGTATGTGCTGCAGCAGGAACAAGCCT
>URIN01000076.1 GCA_900547915.1 uncultured Clostridium sp.
GGAGTCCGTCTCGTGGGCTCGGAGATGTGTATAAGAGACAGATATTACTCCGTTTATAAAAACAAGTGAAGATATTTCAGAGGAAGTATTCAGGCTTCATATACTTGCTAATTCTGACAGCGCTGAAGATCAGCAACTAAAACTTAAGGTAAGAGACGAAATTCTAAAAAAAGGCGAGTCGGTTTTTGCTTCGTCAGAATCTCTTGAGGAAACAATCGAACTTTGCAAGGAAAATATAGGACTTTTTAAGGAGACTGCCGAAAGGTGTCTAAAAGAAAATGGAAGCAATTATGACGTCAAAGTATATGTTGACAAAGAATATTTTAACACTCGAGAATATGACAAGATCACTTTGCCAAGTGGAATCTATAACGCTCTAAAAATTGAAATAGGGCAGGGGAAAGGCCATAACTGGTGGTGCGTTATGTTTCCGGCTATATGTCTTTCCAGTGTAACTGATGACGAACTTAACAAATACCTAACTGAAGATGAACAGAAACTTGTAAATTCAGACAGCAAGTATGAAGTCAGATTTAAAATTGTAGAAATTTATGAAAAAGTAAAAAGCAAAGTTGTAAACTAAAAAAGCGCTGTTCTTAACAGCGCTTTTTTTAAAGAAACTCTCTCACATCTTCTGCAAGTCTTTTTTCGGAAGTTATGATACGATTAGCAATATCTTTTGAAGCTTTGTCTGCGTCATTATATTCATTAAGATATTTGCTTAATGCTTTTATTCCCATATTACAGCCATCAGTCATCAGATCTGCAATTACTGAATCTGATTCATTTACGCTAAGCATGACATTAGTTTTAAGCCAGCCCATACTCTTTGCTATCGGATTTGGATCCTTGCCATCATCAGAATGCTTTTTAAGCAGATTTTTCATTTCTTCGGCAAATTCTTCATGTTCAGCTTTACACTCGTTTATGCAGCCTTTCAGACGGTCTGAATGAACATAATCAATAACTTCATCAAAAGTTGAAAGACCCATTTTAACCCCGGCATCACACTCACGCAATAATTTTACTGTGTCTTGATCATTCATATATTAATCACCCTTAATATTATTGGTGAAAATTTGATTAATATTAAAAAAGCTGCCTTTCGGCAGCTTTAAAAATTTAAATACCTTTTTTTACTTCTTCAAATTCATCCTGAATTTCTTTTGACGGTGCAGGAGTGAGAAGAGAAACAACTACTATACAAATGCAGGAGAAAACAAATGCCGGCAGCAATTCATAAATATCCCAAACACCGCCGAGAGGTCTTATAACAAGATTCCAAACGAACACCATAACACCGCCGCCGATCATACCTGCAATAGCACCCCAACGGTTAATACGTTTCCAGAAAAGGCTGAAAAGCATTAGCGGACCAAATGTTGCACCAAAACCTGCCCATGCGAAACTTACAATTGTAAAGATAACGCTGTCTTCATCAAGTGCAATAACAATAGCAATTGCCGTAATTACAAGCAGTGTTATCCTTGAAATAATAAGTACTTGCTTATCTGTAGCTTTTTTGTGGATAAGTCCCTGGAAAATATTTTTTGAAAAAGCAGATGCCGCAATAAGCAGATAAGAATCTGATGAACTTATAGTAGCGGCAAGTATTCCTGCCATAACAAGACCGGCAAGAATAGGCGGTAAAAGGTTTGTTGCAAGTAAAATAAACACGTTTTCTGCTTCAGCTGATGTTGTAAGAGCAGTTGGATAAAGTGTTCTTCCGATTACACCGATAAATACTGCCACTATGAGAGAAATTACACACCATACAGTTGCTATACGTCTGCTGCTGTTAAGCTGCTTTTCAGAACGGATTGCCATAAATCTTAAAAGCACCTGAGGCATACCAAAATATCCGAGACCCCACGCAAGGCACGAAACAATGCTGAGAATACCGTAAGTTCCAGCTTCACCAAATAAAGGCTGACCGTTTACAGATTGTTGAACACCATCTACAGTTACCGGATTGGCAATTCCGAAAAATTCAAAAAATCCCGGAATAGATTTTGCGTTATCTATAACAGCGTCAAATCCGCCTGCAGCAACTGTTCCGGCAATAACTATAACTGCAAGAGCAATTACCATTACAATAGACTGCATAAAGTCAGAAGCACTTTCTGCAAGAAAACCGCCGATTATAGTATAAATAAGCACAAATACAGCACCAATAATCATCATAGGTACATAATCAAATCCGAATAAAGTTGAAAAGAGTTTACCGCAAGTTACAAGGCAGCTAGCTGCATAAACAGTAAAGAAAATAAGTATGAACAGAGCTGCAACCGTCATGATTACCTTATTCTTCTCGTGAAAACGGTTAGAAAAGAATTCAGGAAGAGTGATTGCGTCTGCTTTTTCGCTGTAGCGGCGAAGTCTTTTTGAAGTGACAAGCCAGTTTATGTAAGTTCCCACAGCAAGACCAATAGCAGTCCAAGCTGCATCAGAAATACCACACCAGTAAGCAACACCGGGCAGACCCATAAGAAGCCAGCCACTCATATCTGACGCTTCAGCGCTCATAGCAGTAACCCATGGGCCAAGTGAACGTCCGCCTAGAAAATATGAATCCGTATTTTTGTTTGCTTTCTTAGCAAAAGCAATGCCGATAATGACTACTATTGCCATATACGCAATCATCGTTATCATTATCTGAACCTGAGATGAATTTTGCATATAACTCCTCCAAAAATAGAACAATATGCAGGTATTATACATTATATTCCTGCTCAAATCAAGAAAAACAAGCCAAATAGGGGGTATTTGTAAAAAAAGAACGCAATGTATTGACAAAATGGGAAAACAAATTTATAATTAACGTCAAGGGAATGAGGTTCTCCCGCGGCACAGCCGAAACCGCTTTTTAAGCTAATGACTTCTGCTATGTGGCAGGAGTCTTTATTTTTTTGACAGCTTCTGCTAAAAATGCAAAGCTGTCTTTTTTTATTTTAAACAGGAGGAAACTTATGTTAACATCGCTTGCTTATATTTTTCTTGTGGGACTATCAATGGCAGCAATATGCCAAAAATTAAAACTGCCAAGAATTATCGGTATGCTTATAACTGGTATAGTTCTTGGCCCTTATGTGCTTGATCTTCTTGACCCGTCCATATTATCAATTTCCGCTGAACTTAGGCAAATGGCTTTAATAATAATATTGCTTAAAGCAGGTCTCTCACTGAATCTATCTGATCTAAAGAAAGTCGGAAGACCTGCAATAATGATGTCATTCGTTCCCGCTAGCTTTGAAATACTTGCATTTTTCATTTTCGCGCCGTATCTGCTTGGCGTAACAAGAATAGAAGCGGCCGTAATGGGAGCAGTTCTCGGGGCTGTATCACCCGCGGTAGTTGTGCCTAGAATGGTGCAGTTGATAGAATCAAAATACGGAACAGAAAAAAGCATTCCGCAAATGATTATGGCAGGAGCATCCTGTGATGATATTTATGTTATAGTGCTGTTTTCAACTTTTGTAAGTATGGCACAGGGCGGAAAAGCCCAAATTATGGACTTTATTAATATTCCGGTTTCTATAATTCTTGGTATTTTACTTGGCGCTATAGCAGGATTTTTGCTATCAAGCTTTTTTGAAACGGCATATGCACACAAACATTGCGTTAGAAACAGCGTTAAAATTATAATCATACTAGGTGTTTCATTTTTACTTATGGCTATCGAAACTTGGGCAGAAGGATACGTTTCAATTTCCGGATTACTTGCAGTAATGAGCATGGCATGTGTTCTTAAGCTAAAAAGTGTTGCTTTTGTCTCAAAAAGACTTTCGGAAAAACTTGGCAAGCTTTGGATAGCCGCCGAAGTAATACTTTTTGTGCTTGTAGGAGCAGCTGTTGACATACGCTATACTATGAAAGCAGGACTTGCCGCAGTCGGAATGATTTTTATAGCGCTTGCATTCAGAGCAATAGGCGTTTCAATTTGCCTTATAAAAACTAATCTCACAGCGAAAGAAAGACTGTTTTGTGTTATAGCTTATATGCCTAAAGCTACGGTACAGGCAGCAATAGGTTCTGTACCTCTGGCAATGGGGTTGCCGTGCGGCCAGATAGTGCTTTCAGTAGCTGTTCTCGCCATAATCATAACCGCACCTCTAGGAGCCATAGGAATTGATTATTCTTATAAAAAACTGCTTTCAAAGGAAGCGGCAATAAATATTAGTGAGTTAGATTCTAAAGATTAGTTATTGTAACTCTTTCATTTTTTTGAATTCCTGTATTACTAAAACAGCAGATACTACAAAAGCAATAAAATCAGCAATCGGTCCTGCGTAAAGTACGCCTTTTATTCCAAACCAAATAGGAAGAATGAGTAAAAGGGGAATTAGAAAAATTACCTGACGTGTGAGTGAAAGTAATAATCCTTTCATTGCTTTTCCTATTGCAGTGAAGAAGTTTGACGAAAGGAGCTGTACTCCGTTTACTATTACCATAAACAAAAATATCCTCATAAACATCACAGCAAATTCAAAATATAACTCATCGCCGTTTCCGAATATTGATATTATCTGCTTCGGAAAGAATTGGAAAGCACAAAAACCTATAGCCGATACAAAAAAGTTCCATTCAATTGCCAAAACGAATGCCTTTTTAACTCTTTCGTATTTTTCGGCGCCGTAATTATATCCTATTATTGGCTGAACGCCCTGTGATATTCCAACGATAATGGAAAGCAAAATTGCGTTTGTTTTCATTACTATGCCACAAGCGGCAAGAGGTATTTCCTGACCATATATTGATGAAGCGCCGTAATGCGTGAGTGAATTATTCATTACTATCTGAACAATAGTGATAGCCACCTGATTTATACAGCTGCTTGTGCCCATATAAAATGTTTTTAAATTATCTTTAAACTTAAATATAAAGCTCTCTTTGTGAATTTTTACAGTTTTGAATCTGCGAATATAAACTATTGCCATAATAAACGATACAATTTGCCCAATAACAGTTGCTAGAGCAGCGCCAAAAACACCAAGATCTAATACAAATATGAATATAGGATCAAGAATTGTATTGATTATTGCACCTGTAACCATGCAAGCCATAGAATACTTGGGACTGCCGTCTGCACGAATCAGATTGCTCATTCCATTTGTTATAATTAGGAAAGGCATACCAATCAATGTAATTCCGGCATATTGCTGCGCATAAGGCATTACATCAGCAGTGGCACCGAAAATTTTGAGAAACTCAGATAAGAATAACTCACAAACTAAAACAAAAATTAGACCTGATACAGTCATAAGTATTATGCCGTTACCAACAATTGAAGATGCTTTTTTATATTCTTTCTTTCCAAGACAAAGAGAAAAACGAGAGGCACTGCCAATACCTATTAGCAGGGATATTGCAAGGCAGATAGTAGAGAAAGGATATGAAACATTAGTTGCAGCATTTCCTAAATAGCCTACACCCTGACCGATGAAAACCTGGTCAACAATATTATATAGTGAACTTACAAGTGTAGCAGTAATGCTAGGCAATGCAAAACTCATAAGAAGTTTTGAGATTTTTTCATATCCCAACGGATTTTCAGACATCCTATTTTCTCCTATCTACTAAAGAATAATTATACGTTAAAATTAAAAATTGCGCTAAAAAAGAGCCTGAGTAAAATCAGGCTCTTTTTGGTGCCGGCGGCGGGGGTCGAACCCGCACCCTGTCGCCAGGACCGGATTTTGAGTCCGGCACGTCTGCCAATTCCATCACGCCGGCACGTTTCTAAAGTATTATACAAAAATACGCAGACAAAGTCAATATAACAATTGTGCTTAAAAACTATTATTTTATAAAAAAAGAAAGCCGCAAAAGCGACTTTCCATTAATGGTGCTGGTGACCGGACTTGAACCGGTACGGTATTGCTACCGAGGGATTTTAAGTCCCTTGCGTCTGCCGATTTCGCCACACCAGCGAACACAGAATATAATACATTATTACGTGAAAATTGTCAATAATCAATTTACTTTGTTCTGTGCGTTACCTGCAAGATAGCATTCAATATTTTTATCAAGAATCGATAGCAATCTAGACCTTGTTTCCTTTGCGGCCCAAGCAATGTGAGGTGTAATAACACAGTTTTTAGCTGTTAAAAGAGGATTGTTTTTATCAGCCGGTTCTTTCATAAGCACATCAAGTGCGGCTCCAGCAATTTTACCGCTGTTAAGGGCATCTGCTAGTGCAGCTTCGTCAACAACAGGACCTCTAGAAGTGTTTATTAGAATTGCGCTTTTTTTCATTTTTAAAAGAGATGTTTCATTGATTAGGTTTTCTGTATCAGGAGTTAAAGGACAATGGCAGGTTATAAAATCAGATTTCGAAAAAAGCTCATCCAGTTCAACCTGGTTTGCTGTTTTAAAGGCACTAAGATCTTTTTCAGATCTTGAATTCACAAGTACTTTCATACCAAATGTTTCGGCAATTTCTGCAACACGGCTACCTATTGAACCAAATCCAATAATTCCGATAGTTTTGCCGTTAAGTTCAGAAAGAGGGGAGAGAGTATAACAAAAATCCGGGCATGAACACCAATCTCCTTTATGAACAGATGTAGAGTGTAAATCAACCTGATTTGCAAAATGGAGAATAAACGCAAAAACCTGCTGAGCAACAGCATTTGTAGAATATGATGGAATATTGCAAACTGTGACGCCTAATTTACTTGCAGTATCTAGGTCAACAACATTATATCCTGTTGACTGCAATCCTATGTACTTTAGTTCCGGGGAAAGAGCCTTGAGAGTTTTCTCGTTCAAAACAGTTTTATTTATAATAAGGATTTCCGCACCTTTAGCTCTTGTAATAATTTCTTCCGGTTCCGTTCTTTGGTAAACTGTAACATCATTAGAATCTGTCTCTTATACACATCTCCGAGCCCACGAGACGGACTCCTAGCTCGT
>URIN01000077.1 GCA_900547915.1 uncultured Clostridium sp.
AGATAGGAGTCCGTCTCGTGGGCTCGGAGATGTGTATAAGAGACAGGTTGATAAGGCAGGCGTAAAGCTTCAGATAGGTTTCAACAGAAGATATGACCATAATTTTGCTTACATAAAAGAACTTGAAAAAGAAGGAAAAATCGGCAATATTCAGACAATTAAGATCACAAGCCGTGATCCTGAGCCGCCTTCAATTGATTATGTAAAGGTTTCAGGCGGTATCTTCCTTGATATGACAGTTCATGATTTTGATATGGCTCGCTTTATCGGCGGTGAGGTTGAAGAAGTATATGCAAATGCTACTGTTATGGTAGACCCTGCTATCGGAGAAGCAGGCGATGTTGATACGGCGCTTGTTGCCCTTAAATTCAAGAGCGGCGCTATAGGCGTTATTGATAACTGCCGCAGAGCCGCTTACGGTTATGACCAGCGTCTTGAAGTATTCGGTTCAAAGGGTCAGGCAGCCGCAGGAAACGATACACCTACAAATGTTGCGTTCATTGACGCTAACGGCAGTGTAACAGATAAACCTCTTTATTTCTTCCTTGAGAGATATATGCAGTCATTCACAGATGAAATGACTCAGTTCATTGATTGTGTAATCAACGATAAACCCACTCAGACCACAGTTTATGACGGGCTTGAGGCTCTTCGTCTGGGCCTTGCGGCAAAGAAATCCGTTGAAGAGCACAGACCTGTTAAACTTTCCGAAATCGAGGGCTGCTGAGATGAAAAGAGAAAGATTAACTATGTCACAGGCGCTCGTCCGCTTCCTTGATAATCAGTATATCGAGTGTGACGGCGTTGAAACAAAATTTGTTTCCGGTATTTTCGGAATTTTCGGCCACGGCTGTGTAGTAGGCGTGGGCCAGGCGCTTGAGCAGGGCGGCCACAATCTTAAATTCTATCAGGGCAAAAACGAACAGAATATGGCTCTTGCCGCTGTTGCTTATGCAAAGCAGATGGACAGAAAAGCGATAATTCCCTGCGTTTCATCAATCGGCCCCGGCGCAACAAATATGGTAACTGCGTGCGGCTGCGCAACGGCAAACAGAATTCCGCTTCTTGTTCTGCCCGGTGATACTTTCGCATGCCGTCAGCCAGACCCGGTTCTTCAGCAGGCTGAGTTCTTTGATAATTACGGCAGAACGGTTACCGATGCTTTCAAAGGCGTATGCCATTATTTTGACAGAATCATTAGGCCTGAACAGCTTATGACAGCTTGTCTCAATGCTATGCGTGTGCTTACCGACCCGGCTGATACGGGCGCAGTTTGTCTTGCAATGCCTCAGGATGTTGAGGGCGAGGCTTACGATTATCCTGAGCACTTCCTTCAGAAACGTGTATGGCATATGGATAGAAGACCAATTACGTCTTCACAGCTTGAAAGAGCGGCGAGCCTTATCAAAGCCGCTAAAAAGCCTGTTATTGTATGCGGTGGCGGTGTTCGTTACAGCGGCGCAGAAAAAGAACTTCTTGAGTTTGCTGAAAAATATAATATCCCTATCAGCGAAACACAGGCAGGTAAAGGCATTATTCCGTGGAACCATCCGCTCAATGTCGGCGGTATCGGTGTAACAGGCGGTAAAGCCGCAAACGTTATCGGCAGGGACGCTGATCTTGTTATCGGTGTTGGTACAAGATTTACCGATTTCACCACTTCCTCGAAGTGGCTGTTCAATGAAAATAGAAAAGTGCTCGGTATAAACATCTGCCCGTTTGACGCATATAAAATGGATGCAGAGGCTATTGTGGCTGATGCTAAAGAGGCAGTCAAAGCCCTTATAGGCGCCTGCGAAGGATATAAAACAAATTATACAAATGAAATTGAAAACGCTAAAAAAGAGTGGGATGCTATCGTTGATGAGTATTATTCTACAGAGCTTCCCGGCGGACTTAACCAGACGCTTGCGCTCGGCATAATTAATGAGTTTATGGGCGAAGATGATATTGCCGTTGGTTCAGCAGGCTCACTTCCCGGCGACATGCAGAGACTTTTCAGACCTAAAAAACGCGGAACTTACCATATGGAATACGGCTATTCAAATATGGGTTATGAAATAAACGGCGCTTTGGGCGTAAAACTTGCCGAGCCTGATAAGGAAGTTTATACATTCTGCGGTGACGGCTCATTCCTTATGGCTCACTCCGAACTCTACACCTCTCTTCAGGAGGGTTTAAAGCTTAATATCTGTATTTTTGATAATATGGGTTGGGGATGTATTGAAAATCTTCAAAATAATCAGGGCACAGATACATTCGGCACTGTTTTCCGTGCAAGAAACCCCGAAACGGGTATGCTTGACGGCGATGATATCCCAGTTGATTTTGCCAAGATAGCTGAGGGCTACGGCGCAAAAGGATATACTATCCGCACTTCAGACGAACTCAGAGCTGCACTTGAAGACGCCAAAAAACAAACTAAAACAGTTCTGTTCGATATAAAGGTATTGCCTAAAACTATGACCCCGGGATTTGAATCTTGGTGGAGAGTAGGCGTTGCCGAAGTCTCAAAGAGCAAGACCGTTGCGGCGGCTTATGATGATATGCAGAAACATATCAATGAAACATTCGATTACTAATATTCTGAAAGGTAACATAAATTATGCTTGATAAAAATAAAGTTAAGCTTGCTATTGCGCCTATCGGGTGGACAAATGATGATATGCCTGACCTCGGCGCTGAGAATACTTTTGAGCAGTGTATCAGCGAAATGGCTCTTGCAGGTTTTAAAGGCACGGAGATAGGCAATAAATATCCAAAAGATCCCAAGGTGCTCAAAAAGTATCTTGATATAAGAGGGCTTCAGGTGTGCAACGCATGGTTCTCTTCTTACCTTACTTCAAAACCGTATGAGGAAACTATTGAGGCTTTCAAAAAGCACTGCGATATGCTATGCGAGCTCGGCGCAAAGGTAATCGGCGCGTCCGAGCAGGGTAATTCTATCCAGGGCTGCCTTGAAAAATCAATCCTTGATGAAAAGCCGTACTACACTGATGAGCAGTGGGCAATAGTTACTAAAGGCTTCAACGAAATGGGTGAGTATGCACGTTCAAAGGGTATGTATTTCACCGTTCACCATCATATGGGAACAGGTGTTCAGACTGTTGAGGAAATAGATAAGCTTATGGAAATGACAGATCCCGAGCTCGTATATCTTCTTTTTGACAGCGGCCATCTTACATTTGCAGGTATAGATCCCGTTCCTGTTCTCAAAAAATATGTAAACCGTGTAAAACACGTTCACCTTAAAGATGTGCGCATGGATGTTTACAACAAACAGGTTGTTCCGAATCATATGAGCTTCCTTGACGCAGTGCGCGCAGGTGTGTTCACAGTTCCCGGTGACGGCGATGTTGATTTCAAGCCTATTTTCGATATTCTTGCGGATAATGATTATGAAGGCTGGGTAGTTGTTGAGGCGGAGCAGGACCCCGCAAAGGCAAATCCTTTTGAGTACGCTGTAAAGGCAAGAAAGTATATTGCTGAGAATACAGGCCTTTAATCAATAGTATATAAATAAAAGAGCGGGTGACCGCTCTTTTTTATTTGCCTGCCTGAAATGTGTGCTTTTTTTATTCCTTTGCAATAAATATCTGTCCTTTTGAGGCAGTTTTTATAAGCATATTAACTATTGACTTTAGCACGCTAATACGATAAAATTAAGGTATCAAATTAAAGGAGTAGTACGTTATGAAAAAATTTAAAAAGTTTTTGGCAGTGCTTCTTTCAGTGCTGTTTGTTGCAAGCTGTTTTGCCGCTTGTTCTAATTCACAGACTGCCAAAACATCAAGTGACCTGGAATACATAAAGAATAAAGGAACAATGGTTATCGGTATTACTGAATATGAACCGATGAACTATTATGTAAAGGACGAGAACGGAAACGATGTCCTTACAGGTTTTGATACAGAGTTTGCTCAGGCTGTATGTGAAAAGCTTGGCGTTGAGGCTCAGTTTATCGTAATTGACTGGGACAACAAGATTATGGAACTCAATTCAGACTCTATCGACTGTTGCTGGAACGGTATGACTCTTACTGATGAAGTAACATCATCAATGAGCTGCACAGAGCCCTATGTTAAGAATGAGCAGGTTCTTGTTATGAAGAGTGATGTTATCGGTAATTATCCCGATGTTGCAAGTCTTGCTGATGTTACATTTGCCGCTGAAAGCGGTTCAGCAGGCGCAGCTGCTATTGAGAGCGCCGGTTATATGGATAACTGCACAACAGTTACCGCACAGTCAGATGCTCTTATGGAGGTTGAAAGCGGTTCAGCTCAGGCTTGTGTTATTGACAGCACTATGGCTAAGGCAATGACAGGCGCAGGCACAAGCTATGCAGATCTTGCAATAGGTGTTGCACTCACTTCAGAGGAATACGGTATCGGCTTCAGAAAAGATTCAGATGTAACTGCTGAAGTAAACAAGATTATTGAGGAAATGAAAGCGGACGGCTCACTTCAGGCTCTTGCCGACAAGTATCAGCTTACTCTTGCTTAATTGATTGCTGAAATAACCGGGGGCAGGGGGTTATCTCTCTGCCCTCAGGTTTTGAAAGGTAAATTATTTTATGGATATGGATTTGTTTATCTCGGTTACCAAGGATCTGCTCGAGGGCTTTGGAATGACTACCAAGCTTTTCGCGCTCACTCTTGTGTTCGCGTTGCCGCTTGGCCTTATTGTAAGTTTCGGCTCAATGAGTAAATTCAAACCGATTAAAATAGTTACTAAGGCATTTGTGTGGGTCATAAGAGGAACTCCGCTTATGCTTCAACTTATCGTTGTTTATTACGGACCGGGTCTTATCTTCGGCTGGGATCTGCTTGAAAGATTTGACGCCGTTTTGATAGCATTCGTAATTAATTATGCTTGTTATTTTTCTGAGATTTACAGAGGCGGAATAGAGGCGATTCCCCGTGGCCAGTATGAGGCCGGTCAGGTGCTTGGAATGACCAAATCACAGATCTTTTTCAAGGTCGTACTATTCCAGGTTATCAAAAGAATCGTGCCCCCAATGAGTAACGAGATAATAACTCTTGTAAAGGATACTTCTCTTGCAAGAATTATAGCCGTTTACGAAATTATTTGGATGGCTCAGAACTATATCAAGCTTCAGGGCCTTATCTGGCCGCTGTTCTACACCGCTGTATTTTATCTTGTATTCTGCGGTGTTCTCACATTGCTGTTCAACTTTATTGAAAAGAAAATGGATTATTATAAGGGTTAATCAATATGTCTGTTCTTGAAATAAACAATATCAAAAAGAAATTCGGAAATAATGAAGTGCTCCGCGGAATATCTTTTTCTCTTGAAGAGGGTGAGGTGCTTTCTATAATCGGTTCTTCAGGCAGCGGTAAAACTACTCTGCTTCGCTGCATGAATTTCCTTGAAAGGGCTGATGAAGGTACTATCGCAGTTGACGGCAATGTTATTTTTGATGCGTCAAATAAAAGCAAATTGTCAGAAAAGGAAATTAGAAAAAACAGGCTTAATTTCGGTCTGGTTTTCCAGGATTTTAATCTGTTTCCGCAGTACAGCGTTATGGGCAATTTGCTTCTTGCTCCTAAACTTCTTGCCAAGGAATCACCTGATTATAAAAAGAATAAAGATGAAATAAACAAAGAAATAGTTGATAAAGCGGAAATGCTGCTTCAAAAAGTTGGCCTTTCTGATAAGAAAGACGCATACCCCTGTGAACTTTCAGGCGGTCAGAAACAGCGTGTTTCAATAGCAAGGGCGCTTTGCCTTTCTCCGCGTGTTCTTTTCTTCGATGAACCAACTTCGGCTTTGGATCCCGAACTAACCGGTGAAATTTTAAAAGTAATAAAAAGCCTTGCTGCTGACAATATGACTATGGTTATTGTAACGCATGAGATGAAATTTGCTCATGAT
Organism: uncultured Clostridium sp.; assembly: GCA_900547915.1. GTDB lineage: Bacteria > Bacillota > Clostridia > Oscillospirales > Acutalibacteraceae > Eubacterium_R. The sequence continues at coordinate 5,896 of URIN01000077.1, forward strand.
GTTTCAGATAAGGTCATATTTATGGATAATGGTGTTATACTGGAGCAGGGAACACCGCAGCAGGTATTCGATTCACCGAAATACGAACGCACAAGAGAATTTCTTCAGGGATACGAAGAATGATTGATAAAGGATGTGTCTTTATTGGCTGTAAAACTCAATCCCGATAAAGAGGTCGTAAAAACCGTTAAAGAGGGTCTTAAAAGAACGGGCGGTTATTGCCCGTGCCGTATTCAGCGTACAGAGGATTATAAGTGTGTCTGCCGTGAATTCAGAGAGCAGATAGCAGATCCTGATTTCGAAGGCTTTTGCCATTGTATGCTGTATTATAAATCAAAGGATTAAAACGAGGTGTTATTATGTCTGTTGTTAATCTTACAAGAAATAATTTTAAAACGGAAGTTATGCATAGTGATAAGACAGTTCTTATCGATTTTTGGGCAGAATGGTGCGGCCCCTGCCGTATGATGAGCCCGATTATTGATGAAGTGGCTGATACTGTAAGCGATGTAAAGGTTTGTAAGGTAAATGTGGATGAATCTGCAGATCTTGCCTCAATGTTCGGAATAGAGAGTATTCCCACGCTCATCGTTATCAAAAACGGCCAGACGGTCAACAAAAGCATAGGTCTTATCAGTAAGGATAAGGTACTTGAACTTATAAATGTATAACTGTAAATAAGCATAAAAAAGCCGTGTGCAGGGATATTTCCGCACACGGCTTTATTCTTTTATATTTAGTTCTGATCGCTGATATCGTTATTATTATCGTTCTTTTTTCTGAATTTTTTAAAGAACCCTGTTTTGGGCTTGACACTATTGTTTTCGGTTATCGAAATCGGGTTCATTGTTTTCCACAGGTGAATTCTGCCTGTGTCATTAAATGCTTTGATAGTCATTATCAGTATAGGCACCTGTCTCTTATACACATCTGACGCTGCCGACGAATAGCCTTGTGTAG
>URIN01000078.1 GCA_900547915.1 uncultured Clostridium sp.
GCAGCGTCAGATGTGTATAAGAGACAGGTGTTACGCTTTCTGACCTTACTAAGGACGGGGGCGAGCAGATAAGCCTTTTCGGCGCTGAAAAGGGAGCGGACAGCGAAAAACTCAAAAAAGTTGACGCCGCTGTTGATGCTATCAGAAACAAATTCGGCGATTCAAAAATACTGCTCGGTTCAACAATGAACACAAAAAGACCAAAGAAAAAGAATTAAAAAATAAAGCGCACGGTTTTCCGTGCGCCTTTTAATTTACTGCTTTTTGAATTTATGTTGAAAATTTTGCCTGCGGCAACTTAGTTTTTATTATGCCTTTTTCTTTTTAGCCGCAGCCGCAAATGCCATCAGGGCAACTGCCGCAGCGCCTATTGCAGGTGCAATCTCAACTCCCGTTGCAGGTGATTTTTTGCTTGTGTCGCTGTTTTTGTTGTCAGCGGCTGTTGTTGTCTGTGCCTGTGTTGTGGTTTCGGGCGCTGTTGTGCTCTCCTGCTCATCTTCCTGCGCAATCGGCATATAGAAGCTCAGTGCAAACACAGCGTCTGCCGTAGCGTAGTATTCGTCATAATCCGCCTTGAAACCGCCCGTCTTTTCATCATAGAAATTCTTAATCAGAATATCATAAACGGCGTCAGCCTTTTCGGTGTTGCCTGCAATTGAGTATGCAGCAAGCGCAAGTGCTGTTGAATCGGCGTTTGCGCCGTAGTTTGAATAGCCGTTTTCAGTATAATAAGTTTCAAGCAGTTTGTAAGCGTCCTCCGTGTATTCATCATATGCGCCCGCTGTTTTCATTGCAAGGATAAACATTGCAAGATCGTCTGGTGATGTGCCGTAGCCGCTCCAGAAATCAGTACCCGTGCCGACTGTATAATATTTTGCAAGCGCATCGCTGAGAGCCTTAACTGTATCGTCAAGTCCGAGTGCTTTTGCCGCCTCTATGGCGTAAAAATAGTTGTATGGTGTTGAAACCGGGCTTGCGTCAGCATTTTTGAGCGCATCTTTAAGATTAACACCGTTTGCGTTTTCAGGGTCAATTCCCGCCGCTTTCGCAATGCAGACTGCCATACCGATTGTGCCGGGGTCTGTAAGCTTTGATTCGCTTGCCGCCTGTGCAACGGATTTGAAATAAGCGTCTGTGTATGCGCTTATGTCTGCTCCTGAACGGGCAAGAATGTAAAGATTTTTGGATGACGAAACGTCATATCCGTTTTTGCTGTAATTGCCGTCAAAGGCAAATGCCACAGCGGTGTCTGTTTTTTGTTTCACATCGCTTTTTGTTGCGCCGAATGCCGTTACGGATGTGCAGATAACAAGCATTACACATAATAGCGCTGCCGTAATTTTTTTCATACTATAACCTCACCGTCATATTTTTTACGCCTCAAACGGATATCCCGGCTCGCACATTGCCTACTCTCCGCCTTCCCCTCAAGCGGTGTTACCCCCGTCTGAGAGTGGCATCTGGATTTCGTATTGCTTACGGTAGAGTGAGCTGCCGCGGCTTTTCACCGCGTTCCCCGTGGAAAAGACGGCTCTTTCCCTCGGCGCAAAAAGATTATAACCTGTAAATACCATATTGTCAAACGCTTATTGTTCTGCTAAAATATGCCTATGAAAAAGAAACAACTTATTATAATTTTGTCGGCTATCCTTGCCGTGCTCATTGTTGTTTTCACCGTGCTTGCCGTAAACGGCAGTGCAAGAAAAGCACAGCAGAATACCACCGTCAGCACAAGTGCTTCCACGCAGGCTCAGCAGTCAGCTTCTCAAACCGAAACGCAGGCAAGCAAACCCCAAACGCAGGAAACGACTGCCGCCGCCGAAAGCAAAATCGATAAAAAAGATAATAAAAAAGACAATACAACCCAAAAACAGCAGTCTGCGGTATCAGAAAAAACAACGCAGGCTGAGCGTGAGACCGAAAAGCAGAGCGTAACGGTAACTATTGAAGTCACCTGCAAGAACGCCCTTGCCTATGAGAGTACCACCCAAAATGGAGAAGAACTCAATTTAAACCTGCCGAAAAGCGGATATATAATTGAGACCGAAAGCCTTACACTTGAAAAAGGCGCCACTGTTTTTGACGCTCTCAGCAGTGTCTGCTCGTCAAACGGCGTTTCTCTGAAATATCAGAGTAAAGCGTACATTCAGGCTATCGGTGGACTTGCAGAAAAAGACTGCGGCGGCTCAAGCGGCTGGATGTACCGCGTAAACGGTGAAAGTCCTATGAAAGCCGCGTCAAAATACACGCTTTCGGACGGGGACAGAATAGAGTGGTACTATGTTACCAACTCGTCAGACAGATAAATATAGCAAAAAAATAACCGCAGGCACTGCCTGCGGCTTTTTGTTTTTAGTTTTATAAATGCAGAGATTTTGTCTGCTAACTTGTATAATTTTTTTCGCTTTCAAATTTTTCAAGCAGAAAACGTGCCACTCCGTCCTCACCGTTTGAGCCTATAACGGCGGTTGCCATATCTTTTAACTGCTTAACGGCGTTTGAAACGGCATAACATTCGTCCGCCTCTGCAAAAAGGTCAATATCGTTTTCGCTGTCACCGAAAACAACAAGTTTATCGCACCCGAGCGCCTTTTTCAGTTTCAGAGCGGCGTTTGCTTTTGTTGCCCCCTTCGGCATTATTTCAAGCCACTGCCTGCCCGTGTAAATATCACGCTGATAAAGACATCTGTATTTTTCTTTAAACTTTTCATAGAGCGGGTGCAGCTTTTCAGCGCTGTCTATGCAGGTGAAATAAAATATATCACCACGCCAAAGTTCGCTCTCGTTTTGGGCAGGTGTTTTTCTGCTGTCTCCGTTTCTGGTGGCAACAAATTCCGCTGCCCCTTCGGAAAGAGTTTCAGGCAAATATGTAAATCGCTCTTTTTTGCCGTCATATGAATACACTATTGGACTTATTCCCGCACCAAGCAAAGCGGGCAGGATTTCTTTTTCTTCTCCGCTGAAAAATGAGGACAGCAGTATTTTTCCGCTTTTGTAATCCGCTGTGAAAACACCGTTGTAAGCTATCATCGGCAGGCGGCAGTCAATGCCTTTTGTAACTTTCAGCGCTGTGTTTCTTGACCTTGCAGTGGCAAATGAAAACAGCATTCCGCTTTTTACAAGGCTGTTTATCGTGTTTGCGGTAAAGGGCGATATTCTGCATTCGGGTGTCAGCAGAGTGCCGTCAAGGTCTGAAACATAAAGCGTTTTCATATTGCACTTCCTTTAATAAAAACAGGCGTAATCAGCCGCCATTCTTTATCTGAATATTAGCGTGCTCTATAAAATTTGTCAACATTTTATCCTTGGACTGTAATTTTTAATCCGTTATTATATTACACTTTTAAAAAAGTGTATGATTATTTTTATATTTTACCGCTTTTTGTTGACTTTTTGGAATTTTAGTGTTTTTATTAAAGTGTAAGCAGGTGAATTTTGCTTGCTTATGCCATCGATTAAAATTCCTTGTTTCAGCAGGGCGCAGTGCCCTAAAAGTAAAAAGAGCGGAGATGTTATTATGAAAGAAAAAACCGTTCGCATAATTCTGTATACTGCTTGGATAGTGATAACCGTGGCTGTTTTGATTACTTTGCTTTGCCTTGGTGAGGACAGAGTGAACGCAAGTGAACCGCTCAGACAGCTTGACCGTTTCTTCCCCTGGATTTCCTGCGTGGTGCTGCTGGTGATATCCCTTATCTCCGGCAAGCTTTATAAAAAAGAACACGGCGGCAAAGCAGAATGATAATATTTATTCATCTGAAATGAAGGTGATTTGATGAAAAAAAGAACTGCAAGTATTTTGGTGCGCTGCATTGCAGTTGCGGCGATAATTATTTTTGAGTTAGTTATATATTTTGTTTTCGGCGAAGAGTCGGTAATGCAAAGAGGCGTGCTCAGAACACTGTGGATACTTTTCCCTTGTATTGTTGTGTTGTTTACAATAGCGGCAGATCTCATAATCGGCAGAATATATAAGAATAAACCCCAGAAGTAAAAAGAATATATAAAATAAAAAATCCGAGTGCATATGCATTCGGATTTTTTGGTGGAGCATAGGGGATTCGAACCCCTGACCTCCACACTGCCAGTGTGGCGCGCTCCCAACTGCGCTAATGCCCCTTAACGAATTGTGTAATAATTCTACTATATTTCAGACTGAAAATCAATATCTAATTATCATTTTTTGATGCGTCGGTTTGCCTTTGCAAACGGTAAACAATGTGAGGCATATCAATGCCGTAATAGTGTTTCGTTATACTGCCGCAGATCTTCATTCCGTTTCTTTCCGCAACCTTTCTTGACGGCAGGTTATTATCTCTGATTATGGAATAAATCTCTGCCATACCAAGCACGTCAAATGCGTATCTGTTGCACGCCTGTGCCGCCTCTGTGGCGTAGCCGCTGTGCCAGAATTTTTTTTGAAAAAGATAGCCTGTTTCGGGCACACGCTCAGTGCCTAAATTCTGATAAGTTATTCCGCACTGACCTATCATTTCTCCGCTCTCTTTAAGCACCGCTGCCCACAGCCCGAATCCGTCTTCTTTGTATCGCCTTTGCTGATTTTCAAACCAATTAATAACCTCTTCATCAGAAAATGCGTGTTCATAGGCGTACATAACTTCTTCGTCCTGCAGGATTTTTCTGAGGGCAGGCAGGTCATTTTCAGTCATCTCTCGCAGAACAAGCCGCTTTGTTTCAATTCTCATTGCATCACCATATTGTGGCTAGGGTTACATCCTAACCGAAACGCCGTTTTCACGAAGATATTTTTTCAGTTCTGGAATGGGCAGTTCGTTAAAATGGAAAAGACTTGCCGCAAGCACTGCGTCAGCCGCGCCTTTTGTGAAAGCATCGTAAAAATGCTCCTTTTTGCCTGCTCCGCCGGATGCTATAACCGGTATGCCCACAGCTGTTGAAACGGCGTGGGTCAGCTCAATGTCATAGCCGTTTTTCTGTCCGTCACAGTCCATAGATGTCAGCAGAATTTCACCTGCTCCGCGCTTATACGCTTCTTTTGCCCACTCAACAGCGTCAATTCCGGTCGGTATTCTGCCGCCGTTGAGGTAAACTTCCCAGCCTCCATTTTCACGGCGCTTTGCGTCAATGGCGCACACAACGCACTGGCTGCCGAATTTTTCAGCCGCTTCATTTATCAGGTCAGGATTGCGCACTGCCGCAGAGTTTACGGAAATTTTGTCAGCTCCTGCTCTGAGCAGTTCCTTAAAATCGTCAGTGGTTCTTATTCCGCCGCCAACGGTGAACGGAATAAATACGGTCTTTGCAACTCTTTCAACTATATCCATCATAGTGCCTCGGCCCTCGTGCGTGGCGGTGATGTCAAGCAGCACAAGCTCGTCCGCACCCGCTCGGTCATAAGCCGCAGCGCACTCAACGGGGTCGCCTGCGTCTCTTAAATCAACAAATGAAACGCCTTTTACAACTCTGCCGTTTTTTACATCCAGGCAGGGGATTATTCTTTTTGCATACATATCTTATTCCTCCGCCGCAATGAAATTCTTTAGTACCTGTAATCCTGCACTGCCGCTTTTTTCTGGGTGAAACTGTGTTGCAAACATGTTACCGCGTTCAATTGCACATTCGATTTTAACACCGTATTCTGTGGTCGCCGCAACATCGCTTTCGTCTGCGCCGTTTAGGTAATAGGAATGAACAAAATAAAAGTAAGAGCCGTTTTCAATTCCACTGAAAAGACGGCTGTTTTCACGTATCTCAATGCTGTTCCAGCCTATGTGCGGCACTTTAAGTCCGTTGTTGCTGGGTATAAGAGAGATATTACCGTTAAGAAGCCCAAGCCCGCTTGAGTTTGGGCTTTCGTCACTCTCTGCAAACAAAAGCTGGAGTCCAAGGCATATTCCCAAAAACGGCTTGCCGCTTAAAGCCGCTTTTTTTACTGCACCGTCAAGTCCTCTTGAGCGCATGGAAGCCATCGCGTCACCGAATGCGCCTACTCCGGGCAGAATAACGCTGTCCGCTTTTTCTATTTCGGCGGGATCTGATGTAACAATGCTTTTTGCGCCGATATAATCCAGCGCTTTTTTTACGCTCATCAGGTTGCCTGCACCGTAATCTATAATTGCCGTCATCTTGCCGCTCCTTAATTTATAATTATACATAATTTTATCATAACGCCAACTTCATTGCAATATTTCATTGACAAATGCGGTTGTTTGAGATACAATTCAATGGTAAACTCAAGGTCTAGTCAGACCTGCGTAAGGCAGTCTGCCAAGCAGAAATGAGATTTTTTATTAGCGAGTAAGCCAACAGAAACCGTAATCGATTTGCTTGAAAGCCTTGCAAAAAGCGGAACCGCCTTTCCTCAAAATTTGCTCAACCGTACAGATTTGAGGTACTGCTCCAAGCGGAAGATCTTTCGCTTCTAATTAAAATTTAATAGCTCAAAAACTTAAAAAATGAGTTTTGAATATACGGAGACGTATCGAAGTGGTCATAACGGGGCTGACTCGAAATCAGTTAGGGAGCAATCCCCCGCGAGTTCGAATCTCGCCGTCTCCGCCATAAAAAAGCAGGTGCACTTTTGTGCACCTGTTTTTTATATAATGCGAGATACGAAAAGGGCAATGCGAAGCATAGAAACAGTCCGGGGGACTGTTTCGGTGCCCGGGTGCGTGCCGCCGAACGCAGAAGTGAGGCGGGCGAATCTCGCCGTCTCCGCCATAAAAAAGCAGGTGCACTTTTGTGCACCTGTTTTTTATATAATGCGAGATACGAAAAGGGCAATGCGAAGCAT
>URIN01000079.1 GCA_900547915.1 uncultured Clostridium sp.
GCTTATTATCCTTGCTGTTGCCGGAGGACTTATTGCTCTTAACTGGTATTGTAAAACACCTGATTATATGGTTTACCAAACTACTCAGGATGTTGAACTTGTTGCTCACAGAGGATTTAGGGCAGTTGCGCCTGAAAACACAGTTCCCGCGTTTGAGGAAGCAGGAAAAGCAGGTTTCTACGGTGCCGAATGTGATGTTTACAGAACGGCTGACGGCATATGGGTGGTTCATCACGATTTCAATACATATCGTATGACGGACGGTATGAGCACTATTGAAAAGAAAACATACGATGAACTTATGCAGGAAACAGTAGACAACGGTTCAAATATAGAAAATTACGATGACCTTAAAATGTGCTCGCTTAAGGAATACTTCGAGATATGCAGTAAGTATGATATGGTTCCCGTAATTGAACTCAAAAGCGAAAACAATACCGAATATTACAGCGAGATAATTGATATGCTTACTGAATATCCTGATCTGAAACCTGTGTTTATATCTTTCCATTATGAAGATCTAACGGCAATGCGCGCTCTGACAGACGCTCCCTGCTGGTATCTTGTGCAGACTATTACCGATGAGGATATAGATAAGGCACTTGCTATCGGAGGGGACTGCGGTATTGATTTTAATTACGCAAAAGAGGACAATACGGATGAGGTAATTAAAAAATGTATTGATTCAGGCCTTACCGTAGGCGCATGGACGGTTGATGATCCTGAGGCGGCAGACCGACTGGCATCCCTCGGAGTTAAATATATCACAACTGATAATATCACATATTAATATGATTAAAGCAAAAGGCCGGAGCTATGCTCCGACCTTTTATTTTTATATTTTGTTATATTTTAAATTCCAAGTAAAAGTGATGCAAATGAAATGTATATCAGCAGTGAAACGGCGTCTGTAATAGTGGTAATAAACGGGTTTGCCATAACTGCGGGGTCAAATCCGAACTTCTTTGCAATTATTGGCAGACAGCAGCCTATGACCTTTGAGAATATAACCTCAACAACTATTGTGAGACTGATTACAAGCGCAATCATAACTGTTATATCGCTGTTTCCCAGTACATATTTGTCAAACAGCAGCAGTTTTACAAAGCATACACCTGCAAGCACAACGCCGCATATAGCACCTACCCGCACTTCTTTCCAAATAACTTTGAAAATATCTTTAAGAGAGATTTCTCCAAGTGAAAGAGCACGTACTATTGTTACGCTTGATTGACCGCCGGAATTTCCTCCCGTTCCCATAAGCATAGGAATAAAAGCAATCAGTGTAGCCACTGCGGCAAGCTTGTTTTCAAATGTAGTCAGTATCTGGCTTGTAATTGTTGCTGAAATCATAAGTAACAGCAGCCAGGGTATTCGCTTTTTAAATGTTTCAATAACACTCGTTTTTAGATAAGGCGTGTCAGTGGGCACGATGGCGGCCATTTTCTGGATGTCTTCTGTGTTCTCTTCCTGAAGTACATCAATAACATCGTCAACGGTGATGATTCCTACAAGCCTGTTTTCCATATCAACAACGGGCAGAGCCAAAAAGTCGTATTTTGAAAGTAAAGCGGATGCTTTTTCCTGGTCATCAAGAGTATTTACGGAAATAACATTTGTTTCCATAAGCTCGTCTATCATATTGTCCGAATCGTGAAGCAAAAGCTCCTTAACTGTTGTAACGCCTAACAGGTGGCGGGATTCGTCAGTAACATAGCAAGTATATATAGTTTCTTTATCAACACCTGTTCGCCTTATTCTTTTAAAGGCGTCCTCAACTGTCATACTGCGTTTGAGATCAACAAATTCAGGCGTCATAATAGACCCTGCTGAATCCTCAGGGTATTTGAGTATTGTGTTGATTGCCTCACGTGTTTCGTGGTCTGTGTTTTTTAGTATCCTCTTTACAACAGACGCAGGCATTTCTTCAACAATGTCCGCAGCGTCATCTATATAAAGTTCGTCAAGTACTTCTTTTAGCTCTGAATCGGAAAAAGAGCGGATAAGCCTTTCCTGTGTATCGCCGTCTAGTTCTACAAAGGTTTCCGCGGCATTTTCTTTAGTAAGCATTCTGAAAAGAAACATGCGCTTCCTTTCATTGCTTATTTCTTCAAGCAATAGCGCTATATCGGCAGGATTAAGCTCATTGAGGAAATTTTTAAGTTCCCTTATATTTTTTTCATCGTGCAACTTATCAGTGTATTCAAGCATTTCCTCAAGTTCCAAGAGCTCACATCCTTTTTAGACGGCTTCTGCCGCTATTTATTCAACGGGTGAATAAAATTCTTTTTCTTCGGTGTCATAAGGATTTGCGGCAACACGCTTAACAATTGCCGCTATTATAAGAATGACGATAAGACCTCCCGCAACGGCACCAACTGTTACTGCAAATACGGGCTGTTCGTAAAAGCGTTCACCCGCAACAAAAGAAACGTATCCCGGCTGTGCCATTTCAGCCTTAACTTCTTCTGTGGTCTTGTTTACTCTTATAATATCAAAAATGTATTTTTTAGTGCTTCCGTCAGACGCAGTAACGGTGATCGGTATCTCCGTTTCCTGCCCCTCGCGCAGCGTTACAGGCATTGAAGTTGCTGTAGCGTTTATATCCTGTGTAACTGGGGTTATGTTAATTTCAGTAAGGTCATTCGGCACGTAAAGCTTATAAGCAGTGTCCTCGCTGTTTATTTCGGGCCGCACCTCGCCGTATTCGCAGTTGATGTCAGCAAGATTTGCATTCGAGTTTACTGAATATTCAGGTGCGTTTGAATATGTAAAAGTGTAAATAACACTGCCGCTGTCAAATTCAAGCGTAACAATAATGCCTGTTTGGCGGTTTGCATCGTCATATTGGTAAGTGGCAAGAACATTTGCGCTTCCGTTTACCGAATAGCTTTGCAAAGCGGCACTCTGATTAGGATTTTTAAGAGTAAGAGTAAAGCGAGTTTCGTCCATTCTGAAACCGCCGTAAATATCAGCGTTTGAAAATGAAATGTTTTCAAGATAAGGTGCGTTTTTGATAGGCGCCTCTGCGGCGTTTGCAAAGATACTGCCGCACATCAGGCATATAAGGCATAATAAAGCAGGTAGTATTCTTTTCATAATTATTCGGCGTTAAGAATGAATGATTCTATTCCGCCTTCCTCCAAAATCTTTTTTATTTCGCCGGTGGTGTCATCGGCGTTTACAATATAAATTTTGTCACTTCCGAGATCTTCGTTAAACAGGCTCAGAATTCTTTCTTTTGCGGGAGCAAGGGTGGTTGTCTCTTCTGTGTTTTCTTCTTCGCTTTCCTCGCTGCTTTCGCTTTCAGTTGTTTCCTCTTCGGTTTCTTCACCATCAGGGTCTGTAACTGCCTTCACAAGTGAATCATCAATGTCCACATCAACGCCTTCAAGAAGTTTTATATTAGTGCCAATGTCCTCATAAAGCCTTGCTGCAAGTCTGTCAAATCCATCTGAAAAATTGGTCCCCGCGCTGTCCGGAATATCAGTTGCACGCAGAACAAAAACGGAAACGCCCATTTCCGAAGCCTCTGAAATGATGTCTTTTATATATTTATAAACTGTCTCCGAGTTCGGATTTAAATATGTGTTGCCGTGAGAATCCTCATATGGTATGCCGTTGCTGTCAAGCACTGCCACGGATCGCTCCTGCCTTGGAACAAGATTGTCAAGATAACAGTAGACTATTCCTACAGTAAGTATATCCTGTTCGCTGAGCATAGCAGTTGAGCGCCTGAGGTCTGATGCCGTAAATGCCATTGCGCTGTATGCGTCAACCGTAGCAAGGGCACTGCGGTAGCCGATAGTTCCGTCATCTCTTTTAATATCTATCGCAACACTGTTGTAAGCGCCGTCCGAAATATTTTTGATTACTGAATCAAGTATTACGGAGCCGTCCATTGAAATGCTGTCCTCATAAGCGCAGTGCAGGTTCATCTTCACGGTGTTTATTGCGTTTTGGTCTGTTGTGCCAGTTGCTGCGCTCATTTCCGGCATACCGTTTCTGAGCATAAACACGTCCATACCGGTGTATCCTACACCTATGATTGCAAAGCAGAGCACTGCAATACCGAGCCTTTTTAGCAGGGTGCGTGCCTGCGCCTTGTGTTTGCGCTTTTTCTTGATTTTCGGGCGCATGTAATCGAACTTATCAGAATAAATACCTTCGTCAGAAGCGTATTTATCGGCAAAGTCAATGGGATATCCCTTTTCTTCTTCAGTCCATTTCGTGTTGCGCTTTACATTTTTGTAAAAGCGTTTCTTCTTCATTATTATTTCACACTCTTTGCGTTTTCTTTAAGCGTTTCAATAGTTTTTTGGGGGTCTTCACTTTTGAAAACTGCACTGCCGGCAACAAAAACATTTGCACCCACTGCCGCAGCGGTCTTTATCGTCTCGGCATTTATTCCGCCGTCAACTTCAATATCAATGTCAGGCGCCGCTTTTCTTATTTCTTCAATCTTTGGCATCATATCCGCCATAAAGCTCTGCCCGCCGAATCCCGGTTCAACCGTCATAACAAGCACCATTGCAAGTTTGTCGATATATGGTATAACTGCGCTTGCAGGTGTTTTTGGCTTGAGTGCAACTGCCGCTTTACAGCCGCTCTCTATTATTTTGTCTATCGTTTTTTGTGTGTCGCTCTCGCTTTCAATGTGAAAGCAGATTATATCAGCGCCTGCATCTGCGAAATCATCTATATATCTGAGTGGCTCTGATATCATAAGGTGCACGTCAAAAGGTACTTTAGTAACTGCTTTGATAGCTTTGATAACAGGCGCGCCGATTGAAATGTTCGGCACAAAATGGCCGTCCATAACGTCAAGGTGTATATATTGTGCATCACTGCATTTTTTTAGTTCTGTTTCAAGATTAGCATAATCCGCCGCAAGAACGGACGGGGCAATTTTAATTTCCATAACATACGCCTCCACAAATGAAAAAGCCTTAATTAACGGTATACTTCCTTTTAAGTATTATACATTTGACGCCGTTTAAAATCAACCTTTATTATAAATTAAATAATACTTGTAATTATATATTAAGTGTAGTAAAATATATCAGACCGAAAGAGGAAAAAATTTAATTATACAGAAAAATACAGATTTTTCGGGGGAATTAATTATGATTCAGGCTAATAATGTAACTGTTCAGTTCGGCGGGCGCGCACTGTTCGAAAGAGTTAATGTTGTATTCTCTGCGGGCAACTGTTACGGTATTATAGGCGCAAACGGAGCAGGCAAATCAACCTTTCTGAAAGTTCTCAGCGGCGATCTTGAGCCGCAGAAGGGTGAAGTTGTTATAACACCAGGCGAACGTCTTTCCGTTTTGGAACAGGACCATTTCAAATATGACGAATATGAAGTAGTTCGTACTGTTCTTATGGGCAATCCCCGCCTTATAGAAATTATGGAAGAAAAAGACGCTCTCTATGCAAAGCCGGATTTTTCGGAAGAAGACGGTATCCGCGCAGGTGAACTTGAGGCAGAGTTTGCAGACCTTGACGGCTGGAACGCTGAAAGTGATGCTGAATTTATGCTCAACAAACTCGGCGTAACAGACGAGTATCATTATATGAAAATGAGCGAATTGCCAAATGACCTTAAAGTAAAAGTTCTTCTTGCAAAAGCTCTTTTCGGCAATCCCGATATACTTTTGCTTGACGAGCCTACAAACCACCTTGATCTGTCAGCTATCCGCTGGCTTGAAAATTTCCTGCTTGATTTTGAAAACACGGTTATCGTTGTTTCGCACGACAGGCATTTTCTTAATAAAGTGTGCACTCATATCTGTGATGTTGATTTCGGCAAGATTCAGATGTATGCAGGCAACTACGATTTCTGGTATGAATACACTCAGATGCGTCAGCGCCAGATGAGAGACCAAAACAAGAAGAACGAGCAGAAAATTAAGGAACTTCAGGATTTCATTCAGCGTTTCTCCGCAAACGCTTCAAAGTCCAAGCAGGCAACCAGCCGTAAGAAACAGCTTGATGCTCTTGAAATGATAGAGATGCCCGTTTCTTCCCGCCGCTTTCCTTATGTTGATTTTAAGCCGGACAGAGAATGCGGAAACGACCTCCTCCGTGTTGAACACCTTTCTAAAACAGTCGGAGACAGAAAAGTGCTTGATGATGTTTCTTTCATCATTCATCCGCGTGAAAAGGTTGCTTTTGTAGGTTCTGACACAGTTGCAAAAACAACTCTTTTTGAGATACTTATGGGTGAGATGGAGCCTGACGAGGGCGAATTCAAGTGGGGTGTTACAACTTCACAAAGTTATTTCCCCAGTGACAACTCAAAATATTTTGACGGCGTTGACCTCACTCTTGTTGACTGGCTCAGACAGTATACTACACAGACACTTGAGGCAGATATCAGAAGCTGGCTCGGCAGAATGCTTTTCAGCGGTGATGACGCGCTTAAAAAGGCGAACGTTCTTTCCGGTGGTGAAAGAGTAAGATGTATGCTCTGCAAAATGATGTTAAGCGGTGCAAATGTGCTTGTTCTTGATGAGCCTACAAACCACCTTGACCTTGAATCCATCACTGCACTCAATAACGGACTTATTCGTTATCCTGAAACAGTGCTCTTCACCTCACACGACCATCAGTTTATCCAAACTATAGCAGACAGAATTATGGATATTTCAGACGGCAAGATCACTGATTACAAAGGCACTTATGATGAATTCCTTGAAACATTTGATGAGGATAAGCTTAAGAAATACTGATATTGAAAAAAATAAATCCCGTGCGGACTTTCGT
>URIN01000080.1 GCA_900547915.1 uncultured Clostridium sp.
GTGCATTTCAGCGTTATATATGATATTATGTAATAGAATGGAATATTTCATTTTGGAAAGGGGAAAAGAAATGGCAAATAAAGATGATGAAATTGAAAAGATTCTAAATGAAATAAAAGGCTCAAAAGCGCCGGAGAATAAAAATCCGCTCGGCGGGCAGACACAGTCTACAGCCGAAAAGCAAACGGTGCCCACAACTGTTAAAGACGAAGCACCGCTTGAACCTGCTTTAAATGAATTTCCCGTTAGGGAGAAAAGAGCAGAAGATTATAAAGACGAATATGAAGAAAACGAGGTGGATTTAGTGAAAGATCCCGCAAAGAAAAAAATATTAATCGCCGTTTTAGCGGTAGTGGCAGTTATAGCAATCATTGTAGCCGTTTATTTCGGCGTATTTTATGGCAAAGAGAAAGAGACTACGACTCAGCCCGAAACAACCACAACAACTACGGCTGCTCCCGTAGTTATCACCAATCCGCTTACCGGTGAAGCCGATTACAACGAAGCGGCAGTTGGCAAGAGACCTATTGCGATAGTTGTTGAAAACTCACCGCAGGCACGTCCCCAGTATAATATGGACACTCCAGATATAATTGTTGAAGGCGAAGTTGAAGGCGGTATCACTCGTATGCTTTGGCTTTATGCTGATATGACAGACCTCCCGAGCCAGGTTGGTCCCACACGTTCAGCAAGACCAAGCTTTGTTGAATTCTCACAGCTTTTTGACTCTATATTTGTTCATTTCGGAGAGAGCCACAGCAAGGGCGATTACACAGGTGCAGATGATTATATGGATGACAATAATGTTGACAATATTGACGGAATGAGCACATCTGCATGCTTCAAACGCACAAGTGATAAATCAAGCCCTCACAACGCTGTGCTTGTAGGTGACAAACTTGTATCAGCAATCGAAAGCAAGGAATACAGAACCAATATCGATGAAAATAAATTTTCATCTTTAAGTTTCAATAAAACAGCAACAGCTGTTTCACAAACTCCTTGCAACAGCATAACAGTTAAGTTCTCATCACGTACAGACAGCCACACATTTACATATAACACCACAGACAAACTTTATCAAAATCAGTCTGACTTCAAACAGCTTGTAAGTTTTGAAAACATCATAGTTCTCAACGCTGACACAAAATACATAGACAAAAACGATTACAAAGGCAGCGGCAAAACAGAAACTTACTGCAATTTTGATCTGACGAGCGGTACAGGAAAACTTGCATCAGCAGGTACTGTTAAAGACTTTACATGGAAAGTTGAAAACGGTGTTCTTAAACTTACAGCAACAGACGGCAGCGAAATAAAACTCAACCCCGGCAGAAGCTGGATAGGTATTTCTTCTGCTAACAACGGTGGCAGCACAGAAGTAAAATAATCACAAAGCTAAAATCTTCACCCGCAAAATATAAATATTAAGAGGACGAATTATGAATAAAACCAAGAGCGATTTATATTCATTCTCCGCCATAACCGGAATGATAGCCGGAGTTTTATTAACAATTGTAGGAATAATTCTATTAACTTTTGTATCATTAATGCCTAAAACAAATCTTGTTACAGCAGGGCAGGAAACACCGAACTCCACAAATAATGTTTATGATATGGGGCAGGTACTTGTTATAGATAAATACGGCTATATTGAAGATTCATCAAGCGTTAATGAAGATTATTATCTTATTGCTTACTACACAGAAGACGGCAAAGCACACCTGGCTTCACTGATGGTTAGCGAAGATAAAAGCATCTTTGAAAAAATGAACGGCTATGTTGAAGATGATACGGCATTCATAGGAGATTTCTATATAAACCTCTGTGCTAAAGCAAGACCTTTGAATTCTATCGGGCCAGAGATGGTTCAATATTACAATGAGGCAATTGCATACTACTCAGAATATCTTGAAGACTGCGAAGATTCTCATGTCGCTCTCACTTTCTATTGTGAAGGAGCAGAAGCATTTCCGGCAACTGTAGAAGAACACAATTCACAGATGTCTACCGTTAAAATAATCAGCGCAGTTATAATTGCTTTGGGTATCATTTCAATCATAATAAGTATATTTAAACTAAAAAAAGCTAAGGCATTGAAAGCACAGATGGCACAGCAGGGAGTTTACTATAACCCTGTAAATCAACCTAATGTTTACTACAATCCACAGACCGGTGTTAACCAGTGGAACGGTGGCGCACCGTATCAGCAGCCGCAGAACAACGCTAATCCGTGGAACGGTGGCGTACCGTATCAGCAGCCGCAGAACAATTATAATCAGTGGAATAACCAAACACCGCAGGCGAACAACCAACCTGACAACGGAGGCACCAATCAATATTACACTCCACCTGCAAAACCCAACGAAAGTCATACTGAAGACACTGCGCAAAATAATCAGCAATAAACACTTTTGCCAATAAAACACAGCGAATATTGCCGTGTTTTATAGAGCAATTTATATAGCGGAGAGGGTTATGAAATTTATTAAAAATAAAAAATTCAAGATCATGCAGATAACCGATATGCAGGAGATACCTGCTGTTTCCCCGGATACAATGGCTCTGCTTGATGCAGCAGTTGAATCGGAGAAGCCCGACCTTGTAATTTATACCGGAGATCAGATAAAAGGTTACGGCGTAACATACAAAGGCAAAGGTAAGGAACTTGAAAAAGCAGTTGCGGCTACCATAACCAAACTGCTTGAGCCTGTTACAAAGCGTGGAATTCCTTTTGCTGTTACGTTTGGAAACCACGACAGACAGGTAGGTATTTCAAACAAAGATCAGATAGAGCATATCTACAAAACTTTGCCGGGATTTATAGGTGATCAAACAGAAGATATAGACGGCGGAGGCACCTGCTGCATTCCAATAAAATCATCAGACGGCAGCAAGGATGCGTTTTGTCTTTATCTTTTTGACAGCGGCACAGACGCCAAGGGCGGCGGTTATGAACCGTTTGATACCAAAATTATTGACTGGTACAAAAAAACGAGAGAAAAGCTTAAAGAAAAGAACGGCGGTTATGTTCCTTCAATAGTATTTCAGCATATTCCGATGTGCGAATACTACAATGTTTTAAAACAGGTAAAAAAGAGCCACAAAGGCGCTATACGTGCATTTAGGACTCACAAAAACGAATATTATATTCTTGGTGATACTTGCCGAAAAGGCGATATGCTGTGTGAGCCTCCTTCTATACCAAATGAGAACACAGGTGAATTTGACGCAATTTCTGAAAAGGGCGATGTAATGGCTGTATTTGTAGGCCATGACCACAAAAACAGCTTTGTCGGAAGATACAAAAATGTTGACCTGGGATTCACCCAGTCAAGCGGTTTCAACGTTTACGGCAACAGAACCAAAAGAGGCGTAAGGATAATCACCCTTGATGAAGACAAGCCCGGCGAATACGAAACATACACACGCACTTTCGAAGAACTTGTTGGCACAAAAGTTTCAAGACCTGTATATGATTATCTTTCAAGCAAAGCGCCGGAAACAATGGATGCTGCAATACCCATGATTGAAAAAGCTGTGGGTATTGTTGCTGCAATAATAATCATAATAATCCTGTTGATAAAATTCTTATAAGGAAGGCTAAACGTTATGGCAGATGAAAGCAAAAAAAACATTTTTAAAAAATGGACAGAAAAACACGCTGAAATATGGAAATTCATAAAATTCTGCATAGCAGGCGGCGGTTCATCGGCAATTGAACTTGTGGTGCACATGGTGCTTCTTAACACTGTTTTTGCGGCAATGACAGTTGAGGAAATATCAAACCCCACACTTAACATGATAGGCATTAACTCAAAGGGATATCTTTATACATATCTTATTTCAACCACCGTTGGATATGCGATAGCATTCATAATAAACAGAAAAGTAACGTTTAAGGCTGACGCAAACCCTGCGCTCAGCATGGTACTCTACTTTATTATGGTTGTATTCACAATATTTGCAAATGGCTGGATAGGCTCTGCAATGACCACTTTCGCTATTTCAAAAGGCCTTGAGGGCAACTTATGGGATCTTATATTCAAAGTTATAGGAATGATAATTCCAACTCTTTGGACTTACCCATGTAACCGTTTTATTATTCACAGGAAGAAAAAAGTAACTGAATAAACACTTAAAAACAAACGCCCACCGTTATACGGAGGGCGTTTTCTTATGAAAAAAGCAAAAAAGCTGCAAAAAAATCATCTGTTCACTTTTCTTCTGACGCCGTTTCAGCACAAAATCCTACTGTGCCGCATTTCGGGCATTTTAACTTTCTTGTTTTCGGTGTATGAGCCGAAAACAAAAAGCCTTTTAGGGGCGGCTTGAACTGGGCGCCGCACTTCGGACATATATACTCTGTGCTTTTATAATAAAAAGCTGTCAGCAGCACACCAAATCCAATAGACACTACCATAGCGGCAGCGAAAAATAGCCAAACTCCTTGAAAAATCCACACCGCAATGCCGGCAATCTGAAGAACATCCATCAATATTCCGATTACAAGCATTATCATATGTGCTTTTTTTAGTCTTTTATTGCTGTTTGCAATACGCACAATCTCTTCAAGAGAATTAACGGAAATCAAATCATTTTCACAGATATTTTTCTGCACAATCTTTATTGATTCAAGCTGATTCTGTCTGTTTTCAATATCGCTCTTTATCTTCTTTGCCTGTTCATCAAGCAGAACAAGCAAAAGTTCTTTTGGATTTTCGCTTTCAAGAATATCTTTTATTGACTGAAGTTTTAGTCCTAATGCTTTGAGCATACATATTGTCTGAAGTTTTCTGGCATCCTCTTCGGTATAAAGTCGTCTGCCCCCTTCAGTAACGGCTGACGGCTTCAGAATATTCTTAGAATCGTAATACTGCACAGTTCTTACAGACACACCGCAGAGTTTTGCTATTTCACCGGTAGTATATTGACACATATTATCAACCTCCTTGCCGTTATTATAGATCATTACGCAGCGTAACAAGCAATAGGTAACGCTGGGATATTTTTTATTTTAGCAAATATTATTTTGTGTATCTACAATCTTTTCATCTTAAAATGATTTTTCACTATAAAATTAACAAGCACAACCATTTCATAACAAAAAATTCCCGCTAAAAGCTTTTATCCTGCGGGAATTTTTTATGAAGTATTTTTATTTAAGAGTTCTTATATATCTGAATGTTTCCTTTTCGCCTTTTTCTTTAAGCATTACAAGGAGTTCTTCAAGCAGTGCTGCGGTTTTGGGGTGCATTATAATTCTTGATTTTGCGTTTGAAAAATATTGCAGCGGATGAGCCGTAGTATAATTTTTACCCTGATATATCTTGCTTGCGGCAACACGATCACAAAACATTTCCTTTACATATTTAAGCGGCATCTCAACAGGCTCAAGGCGCTTGGTTTTTGAACTGTAATCCATCCAATACTCATAGTGGTGGCGGTTTCTTCCCTTGTGATGAAGCCACGCGGCAGAATAGCCTTTTTCAGCCCTTTCGCCTTCATTGGGTGAACGGTTTCCTAAATAATACTTTGCGCCGGGTATAAATTCAGTTGGTGAATATTTTGACAAGTCATGGAAAAATCCCTGTAATGGTATTCCCGCTTTGAAACAATGCACCATTACCCTGTGGCGGTGTTTTGTAATAGTAATATAATGCTTTATCGGATGTGCCATATAAATGATACTTCCCCGTAATAAAATTAAGGCAAAAAACTAAGTCTGCTTATCAGCAGACTTATATTAACACCAAACGGCGGCAAAGTAAAGAGCTTATCCGAATCTACCGGAAATATATGCCTTGGTTTTTTCATTTTGCGGCGAACTGAATATCTTTTCGGTATCGGCAAACTCAACTATCTCACCAAGCAGAAAAAATGCGGTTTTATCCGAAACACGTGCCGCCTGCTGCATATTATGTGTAACTATCACTATGGTGTATTTCTTTTTAAGGCTGTCTATCAGCTGCTCTATTTTAGAAGTTGAAATGGGATCAAGCGCTGATGTCGGCTCGTCCATCAGTATGACTTGAGGTTCAACAGCAAGAGCACGCGCAATACACAGTCTCTGCTGCTGACCGCCTGAAAGACCCAGAGCGGACTTTTTTAGCCTGTCCTTTGTTTCATCCCATATTGCCGCAGCCTTTAGTGATTTTTCCACTATTTCATCCACTTTGCTCTTTTTATGAATTCCGTGGGTACGAGGTCCAAAAGCAATATTATCATATATACTCATTGGAAAGGGATTTGGTTTTTGAAACACCATTCCGACTTTTTTTCTGAGTTCATTCACGTCCGTATCATGTGAATATATACTTTTTCCGTCAAGCAGCACATCGCCAGTTATGCGGCAGGAATCAACAAAGTCGTTCATTCTGTTAAGCGTTTTGAGAAGTGTTGATTTTCCGCAGCCTGACGGTCCTATAAACGCGGCGACCTCTCCGGACTCAATATCAATATTAATATTTTTAAGCGCCTGAAAATCGCCATAAAATAAATCAAGATCTTTGACAGAGAATTTAGGTGGCATCCTTTTTGCCCTCCTTTTTCGAAATTCCGCCCGCAATAAATCCTGAAACGGTATTTATAAAAATAACTGCAATAAGGAGCACCACAGCTGTTGCGTACGCCTCATCTGTGTAAAGTCCCTCAGAAAGCAGTGCGTACATATGCACTGATAAAGTTCTGCCTGAATCAGTTAGCTTTGTAACAAC
>URIN01000081.1 GCA_900547915.1 uncultured Clostridium sp.
CGAGATAGGAGTCCGTCTCGTGGGCTCGGAGATGTGTATAAGAGACAGGGAGTAGATACTATGGTTTATTCGCAAGAAGTAGAACAGATGTGCACCGTAAAAAAAGGTCCGCATCACGGCCCTGCTCCGATTCCGGAAGAGGGTAAATGGGTTAAATCCTACGAAATCAAAGACATAAGCGGTTTCTCACACGGCATTGGCTGGTGCGCACCTCAGCAGGGCGCCTGCAAGCTTAGCCTCAACGTTAAAAACGGCATTGTTGAAGAAGCGCTTGTTGAAACAATCGGCTGCTCCGGTATGACTCATTCAGCAGCTATGGCAGCTGAGATTCTGCCCGGAAAGACACTGCTTGAGTGCCTTAACACAGACCTTGTTTGCGACGCTATCAACGTTGCTATGAGAGAGCTTTTCAAGCAGCTTGCTTACGGACGTTCTCAGAGTGCATTCTCAGAAGGCGGTCTTGTAGTAGGCGCTGCTCTTGAGGATCTTGGTAAAGGTCTCAGAAGCCAGGTTGGCACAATGTTCTCTACAAAGGCAAAGGGCGTTCGCTATATGGAAATGGCAGAAGGCTATGTAACCCGTATGGCTCTTGACGAAGAGGGCGAAGTTATCGGATATGAATTCGTTAAGCTCGGCAAGATGCTTGAAGATATCCGCCATGGCAAAACACCCGACGAAGCATATAAAGCAAACATGGGCACTTACGGCAGATTTGACAATGCCGCAAAGTATATTGACCCGCGTGAAGAATAATTAAGACAGGAGGAACGTAAAATGGCTAATGATGTAAAATTCGAAGGCAAAGAAAGAAGAATGGCCAAAATTGAAAAATGTCTTGCTGAATACGGTCTTTCAAGTCTTGAGGAAGCAAGGGATTTGTGCCTTTCTAAAGGAATAGATGTTGATGCTATCGTTAAAGGCGTTCAGCCTATAGCATTTGAAAACGCAAGCTGGGCTTATACACTCGGCGCAGCAGTTGCTATCAAGAGCGGTGTAAAGACTGCTTCAGAAGCTGCTGAAAAGATCGGTATCGGTCTTCAGGCTTTCTGTATTCCCGGTTCTGTTGCAGAGCAGAGAAACGTTGGTCTCGGCCACGGCAACCTGGGCGCACGTCTTCTTTCAGAAGAAACAAAGTGCTTTGCATTCCTTGCAGGTCACGAAAGCTTTGCAGCTGCTGAAGGCGCAATCGGCATTGCCCGCACTGCAAACAAAGTTCGTAAGGAGCCCCTTCGCGTAATCCTTAACGGTCTTGGCAAGGACGCTGCTTATATTATTTCAAGAATTAACGGCTTTACCTATGTAAAGACAGATTATGATTTCTACACCAGCGAACTCAAGGTAGTAGAAACAAAAGCATTCTCAGACGGTGAAAGAGCTGCAGTTAAGTGCTACGGCGCAAACGATGTTCTTGAGGGTGTTGCAATCATGAAGCACGAGGGCGTTGACGTTTCTATCACAGGTAACTCAACCAACCCGACTCGTTTCCAGCATCTTGTTGCAGGCACATACAAGAAATGGGCTATCGAAAACGGTAAAAAGTATTTCTCAGTTGCTTCAGGCGGCGGCACAGGCCGTACTCTTCATCCCGATAACATGGCTGCAGGTCCTGCTTCATATGGTCTTACAGACTCAATGGGTCGTATGCACGGTGATGCTCAGTTCGCAGGTTCTTCATCAGTTCCGGCTCACGTTGAAATGATGGGTCTTATCGGTATGGGTAACAACCCGATGGTTGGCGCAACTGTTGCAACAGCTGTTGCAGTTGAAGAGGCAATGAAATAATTAAAACAACATTTCATTCTGTCTTTTCGGTAATTTTATAACATTAAAACCAAGGGACTTAGCGTAATGCTAAGTCCCTTTTGCTATAATCGTTTATTCAAGCTAAGATAATTGATATCAATAATTAATTTCAATTCGGTTTTCGCCGGCTACTCCTGCAAAATGCGTCATTCCCTTGCCGGGAATATAAATAATATTAGACTGCTTTGAATACTGCGTACACGATTGCGGCTGATGCCATAAGAGCGTGAATTTTCTGTTTTCGCAGTCAGTATGAAATTCCTTTATTTCACCATAAATTGCTGCGGGATACGGACGGTTAAAAACCGAAAGCAGTTTACTGTCATCAAACTTCATATTCCAGTAAATGCTGCTCCACTTATACCTTTCAAAAGTGTTCATAATATGGTCTATATGAGAAACAGTATTTCTGCCGCTCTGCATTCCGCCCCACTCGCCCATAACAACAGGCACGTTCATTTTGATCTGATTTTCTCGTATTCTGCCAAGAATGAAATCAATTCTTGCGTTGCTGCAATATTTATTGTATAGCGGCGAATCGATAAAAATATCATATGCGTGCGGCGAATAAACAGAATTTTCAGGAGCGTCAATATAAAACGGTATACCAAGATTGGAGTAATAGCAATGCTCAAACACATTAAATCCACGGCTTACCGAAGAACTCATTTTATCAAAAAACGGCTGATAATAATTTTTTGAAAAATCCGCGATTATATCATCTTTGCCGTTTACAAGTTTTGAAAATTCTTTTTCATCATCCAACTTTTGAAGCAAAGCGTGAAAAGCCGAAGGCGTTTTTAGCGCACATATAATTCTAAGCGCTGCCATTAACATTCCTGTTTTTTCCCTATATCCTCTAAAGCAATAGTGAAAGTCGATATTCCTGCCTATTGCTTTTGCGACTCCGCACAATATATTTAAAAATACTTCCCTGCCGCCGCTATGGGGGTAAGGCTCATTAAAATAATCCAAGCCAAAAATATTTGAACAATCTGAAAAAGCATTTGAAAGAAACTTCCAGCAATTAATAAAATCATCCTGAATGTTATTTTTATTTTGCCAAAAATCATAAAACGCCTGCTGCACGCCGTTCATATAAAAATAGCCCTCAGCCCATATTGCAAGCGGTTCTTTGCTTTTTAGCGCAGGATCCACAGCCCATTTCGGAGCGCCGTCCCCGTGAAAGTAATGTGAGAACAGATCCTGGTGCATATCTGGCATTATCCAGATATTTTCACTTTCACACCGCTTGGCGAATTTATGCAGAATTTCTGCAAGTTCGGCGCTGTACTCTCCCCTGTTTTCTTCAAGTGAAGCCCACGTAATGCCAAGTCTTACAATATTTACACCGGTTTTCTTTAGATTTTTTATGACCTTCTTCCTTAGAAGCTGTTTTCTTGCCTCGGACAAATCCGCCTTTTTTAGTTTCAGACAAATATTTACCCCGCGGAAGATACGCTGTCTTCCATACTCATCACGTATTTCAGTTCCGCTGCAATACAAGCTGTCCATAGTACCCTCTCTAACACATATACAGCATTAATTATAATGTATATATTCATTATATTATATGCCCATATTTTTTACAAGCGGCTGATAAACGCGAAAAAAACCCCCCCGCACAAAGCGGAGGGATAAAGCCTGAACAAATTAAGCCTTTACTTTTCTCTTTCTGATAAGGTTCGGGCTGTTGAAATCAAGTACGAGTGAAAGGACAACAACGCCGACTACTGTGAGGATACCCTCAAACAGCATATAAAATCCGTTGTAGCCAAAGCTGTAAGCCCATACTGATTTCCAACCATCTGCATATTCGCCCCAGATTGTTACGCCTGAAATAAAGTGGCAAACAAATCTGAGAAGAGAAGCAACTGCACCGCCGAGAGCGAGTGCAAGAGTCTGGTTCTTAATAACTTTTCTGAAAATAGCACCGCCGATGCCGAGCACCATAAATGCGACAACATAATCAGCAAGTATAAGAATTAAGTAAGCCGCAAAACCTTTTACATAAGCAAAGTTGCCAAGACCCTGAAGCAGCATTTCAAGAACGCCATAGATTACACCTGTTCCTGCTCCCCATTTAAAGCCATAGCGATAACCTATAAGGACGATCGGTACTTGGCTGAAAGCGGTAATTGAGCCGCCCATGGGAGCCTGAAATACGGTAACATATGAAAGAAGCACTGCAAGTGCAAGCATGATAGCTGTTTCGGTAAGCTTTCTTGTTGTGTTGATCTGTGAATTTGACATATCTTTTCTCCTTTCCGAAGCGCGTTTTCACCGCCTCAAATTCTCAACAAGCCAAAAGAAAAGCCCCGTCCATAAAGAACGGGGCGCAAAATATTGCTTTACACAGTCTCCGCTGTCCGTACTAACGGACAGGTCGAAGGGTATGATCTCAGCCTTTCGGCACCCCTGACTTATTAAGTTACACATATTATAATGCGCAAGGCACAATTTGTCAATAAAAAAAGATTTCAATTGTTAAAAACTAAAAAGCGCACAAAATGTTGTACCCTAGGCGGTTAAGTTATAAACGGAATTATACTTTTTGTACTTGAAACCTGTAACTTTTTCTGACAAAACATGGCTGTTTAAAGGCAGAATACCGCGATTATAAGCCAAAAAAGAGAAACAGAGGGCAAAAAAAGCAAAATCTACATATCGTTTATTTTTTAGATTTTTTCAAAAATATACACAAGATATTGTGATTTTTTTGAATTTTTTATTGACAACAACACTGTATTTTGGTATTATGTAAAAGCGACATACAGTTTATGTAACGATTTTGTAACACTTTACACTGTATTTGTAACTTTTACGGAGGTGAAATGTAATGAAGATTATCAAGAGAAACGGCTCCGAGGCGGAATTTGACCTCTCCAAGATTGTTGCCGCTGTTACCAAAGCTAACGCGGCGTGCGAAAAAGAAGAACTCACCCCCTCCCAGATAAGAGACATCGCCGAATTTGTTGAATTTAAAATCACAAAGGCGGATCGTGCCCTTTCCGTTGAAGAAATTCAGGACATTGTTGAAAACCAGATCATGGCTCAGGGCGCATTTGAGGTTGCCAAAAGGTATGTTAAATACCGTTACAATCGCTCACTCATAAGAAAGTCCAACACCACGGACGAGCAGATACTTACGCTTATTGAGTGCAACAACGAAGAAGTAAAACAGGAAAACTCAAATAAGAACCCAACTGTAAACAGCGTTCAGCGTGACTACATGGCTGGCGAGGTTTCAAAAGACCTTACTAAGAGAATTCTTTTGCCGCAGGATATTGTTGAGGCTCACGAAAACGGCCTTATCCATTTCCACGATGCTGATTACTTTGCACAGCATATGCACAACTGTGACCTTGTAAACCTTGAGGACATGCTGCAGAACGGCACCGTTATAAGCGGCACAATGATTGAAAAGCCGCACACCTTCTCAACAGCCTGCAACATTGCAACTCAGATAATTGCTCAGATAGCGTCAAGCCAGTACGGCGGTCAGAGCATCAGCCTTGCACACCTTGCTCCGTTTGTTGATCTCAGCAGACAGAAGTTCAGAAAAGACGTTAAAGCAGAGCTTGAGGCTGCGGGTGTTGAGCCTGATGAGGATCAGATAAACAAGATTACGGAACTGCGTGTAAAGAATGAGATTAAACGCGGCGTTCAGACAATCCAGTATCAGGTTATCACTCTTATGACTACAAACGGCCAGGCTCCGTTTGTTACGGTATTTATGTATCTTGACGAAGTTCCCGAGGGTCAGACTAGAGACGACCTCAAACTTATAATTGAGGAAGTACTGCGTCAGAGAATTCAGGGTGTTAAGAACGAGAGCGGAGTATGGATTACCCCGGCATTCCCGAAGCTCATCTATGTGCTTGATGAGGACAACATTACAGAAGGTTCAAAGTACTGGGATGTTACCTGCCTTGCGGCAAAATGCACTGCGAAGAGAATGGTTCCCGATTACATCTCCGCAAAGAAGATGCGTGAGCTTAAGATAGACAAGAACGGAAACGGCAATGTTTACACATGCATGGGCTGCCGTTCATTCCTTACTCCTTATGTTGATCCTAAAACAAATAAGCCGAAGTATTACGGCAGATTCAACCAGGGCGTTGTAACAATCAACCTTGTTGATATTGCCTGCTCCTCCGGCGGAGATATGACAAAATTCTGGAAGATATTTGACGAAAGACTTGACCTCTGCTACCGTGCTCTTATGTGCCGCCACAACAGACTTCTCGGCACACCAAGCGATGTTGCTCCCATTCTTTGGCAGTACGGTGCTCTTGCAAGACTTAAGAAGGGCGAAACAATTGATAAGCTTCTTTTCGGCGGCTATTCAACTATTTCACTCGGATATGCAGGTCTTTATGAATGCGTTAAGTATATGACAGGCAAGAGCCACACAGACCCAGATGCAAAAGACTTTGCTATTTCAGTTATGCAGAAGCTTAATGACGCTTGCAAAACTTGGAAAGAGAAGGAAAATATCGACTTCTCAGTTTACGGAACTCCGCTTGAGTCCACTACATATAAATTTGCTAAATGCCTGCAGAAGCGTTTCGGCAAGATTCCCGGAGTTACAGATAAGAACTATATTACAAACAGCTATCATGTTCATGTTTCCGAAAAGATAGACGCTTTCAAGAAGCTTGAATTCGAGGCTGAGTTCCAGAACCTTTCACCCGGCGGAGCAATCAGCTATGTTGAAGTTCCGAACATGCAGAATAATATTCCTGCCGTACTTTCGGTTATGCAGTATATCTACAACCACATTATGTACGCCGAACTCAACACAAAGAGTGATTACTGCCAGGTATGCGGCTATGACGGCGAGATCAAGATTGTTGAAGAAAACGGCAAACTTGTATGGCGCTGCCCCAACTGCGGCAATGAAGATC
>URIN01000082.1 GCA_900547915.1 uncultured Clostridium sp.
ACACAAGGCTATTCGTCGGCAGCGTCAGATGTGTATAAGAGACAGGAATATAAAGCTGCAGGGATTGTAGATAATTATTCTGCTAGCAACATGTGGGATAATCAAACCTATCAAATGCGGATTCTACATAATCCATCTGCGGATACTGTAAATGTTGCTTACTATTATTATGACAAAAGTTCTGATAAAAATGAGGGCATTATTGTAGATGAAAGTGATCCATCAAACTTTTCAGTTGTAATGAAACGTATGCCTGTAAATGTTCAGTATACAGCTGATAGTAACTGGGATAGAACTGTTATAATTGGCGAAACTGAACAAGGTCAACAGAGAAGCAGCATTGAGAAAATTTCAGGCTCTGGTTCAATTACTCCAATGTATTATATTTTTGGTGGTTCTGCTGATTCAGCAGTCACGTACGGCATAATTAGTGAACAGCATCCTTCAAGTGCTACAGTACAGTGTTCTACTAAAGAAAACGGTGTGGAAATGGTAGAACCTAATACTACTACGACATTAAAAGGTAATGTGTTGTATCAAGAAGGTGCTGTGCGTAACGATAGCAGGGCTAAAAGTTGGAATGAGCTTAATCTCACGTTTGAAATTAAAATGTGTGATAAGTCAAACGAGAGAAAAGCGTATGATGATGCAACTTCTCATGTAGAAAAATCAACTTGGTATACAACAAGTTCTTGGTATAACTACATGAATGCCATCCTTATTCGTCAGGAATATCTTAACAATTATACTCTTCTTACAACTGACGCAAAGAGACAGTATAATACAGATCCGAAATATTCAACATATGGCGATTATTTCACATATGAAGGACAGGATACTATTGAATTAGCTCATCAGTATCTTCAGAAGAAAGCAGATTTTACTCCTCTTCAGAATGCTCTTGAAGATAAACTTGCAGATTATTCACAGGGTATTACTCTTCCCGATGGCACTAATTATACACCTGATAGCTATACAGCATTTAAGGAAGCATATGAGGCTGGTCAGGAATTTATGAATCAGGATGCTTATGACACTGAAGATGAGCGTAATAATGTTCCTGGCTATGTACTCACTCCTACTGATGATCCTGATTATATAATGGGGCCTGATGTTGATACTAGTGATGACAGCAAGAGACTTGATGTTCAGATTCAGATTGAAGATCTTGCCGATTCTATCAATAATGCTGAACTCTTACTTGCAGCTGATGATGATGTATACGTTGCGGTTAAAGAGGAGTTTGAAAGAATCGATAAAACTGCTTATAAAGATAATGGTGCAGGAATTGAAGAAAAAATAGATAGTATTGATCGTGATACTTATTTGCAGTATAATGGAGTTAACTACGTGAATGTTCCAAGCACTAATCAAGGTGTATTGGATGGTAAGATAGGCGATCTGTTGACGGAGATAAATGTTGGTGATAAAACAAATTCCACACAGGTTAAAACATTCAAAGTTGATTATTCAATCACTCTTGATGGTGTGCCACAAACAGCAACAACGATAGAAGAAAAAGTTGATTACTATTATGGAGAGACAGCAAATATTGACCTTACCAAATATATGAGTGATCAGTACACAGTAAAATGTACAATTACTTCTGAATCAGGTGGAAAAGATCCTACAACATATAATCTTAAGGACAATGACTATATGGTTTCAATTCTTATTCAGGAAGATATAACTGTTGATGTTGAGATAACAGAAAATGAAGCCATTACAGTTAAAGATTATTATGGTACAGTAATTGGTATTGGTTATATTCCTGAAAACGGCGCAACTGTTGATGTAACAGGTAATTCTATCCGAATTAACGGTGGTGATCCTATATATGTTAAGGAATCTCCAAGATACAGCTTTGTTAAATGGTCACTTGGCGAAGGTACACATAATATTGATAAGGCAACTGTCATTAAGCAGATTGGTGTGCTTAACGAAGGCGATACCAAATATATAAGTGCTGTAAATGGTACGATTAATGGTAAAGAATCATATAATACTCCATATCTTAATCTTAAACTCAATCTTGAAGCAGATGAAGGTAAGATTTGGACTCGAACAGTAGATGGTGTCGAGTATCTTGCTTCTTATGATTCTTCGTTCGTTGCATTTTCTTCAAATGAAGATGTTATATTTACGGCTTATGATGCTTCAGATCTTCCGGACGCAGCACAGAATAAAGTTATAAATAACATTCCTGCAGTTTACGGTACAGGTTACTTCACAAATAATAAATTTACATTATCTTGTGATTACTCAGCACCTTCAGGTATAAAGGTTGTCGAGGCAGGTATCATCTGTTCTAGCACAGATGCTGCTTCAACTTCAGAAACGCTTGTTAAGGGCGGGGAAAATACATTTACCGTTCCTGCTAATAGAATTGCTCATTGGAATAATAATGATAATTCTGGAACGTTTACTATGACTATGAATAATAGCAGCACAGGTACGTATTATATGCGTGCATATGTAAGTTATACTAAGGATTATGAAGCTGAAGGTAATTCGGGTATTACGGTTCCTTATGTTACTTACTGTGAAAGAATCTTTAAATGCGAAGATGGCGTTGTAACGCCTGTTGTTTAAAAGGAGGCTGAATATATATGAAAAAGAAAAATTATATAACTCCTTCTTTTGAAGTAGAGAAATTTAAAGATGCTAGTGTGTTGACAGCTACAAGTGAAAACCCTGACACAGGTTTTGATCCTAAATTTGATGGGAATGAATTTTAATTAAGTGTAAATTTTTCTTAATTAAAAGTTTTCAAAGTATCACAGGTACATAATGAATTATGCGGGCAGATTTTATCTGCCCGCTTTTTATATGTATAACAGTTTAATAAGCATACTTAATGGTTATGTTTATATAAATTACACTAAATTTTGATTAATCACGATTGTTTGTTAATTATTAATATTTTAAGTTGAAAAAGCGCATTTATGGTGATATTATAATGGTGTGATTTGTAGCGATGGTTTTTTTATTATAAGTTATAACTTGAATCGAATATGCAATATTTTGTGAGGTATTTATATGAAAAATAGTTTGTATAAGCGAGTTTTAGCTGTTATTTTATCTTGCATACTTGTAATCAGCATTACTCCAATAATCACATTTGCTGAGGACACTGCTTCTGTTAGCAGTGTTTCACAGTTGGAAAATGCGCTCAGTAATGATAATGTTAAATATATTCATATTGCAACCAGTATCGACTTCAAAAGTGATTTAATTACTGATAAAACTATAATAGTTGATAATACGGCAATTTTAACTTGGACGCTTAAGACTGGTGATTTTAAAACAGGCAATCTGATCGTTAACGGAAAATTCATTGTGAAAACTGAAGATTCTTTTGTAAGCAGATTGAATGTATACGGACCTGTTGAAAATAATGGTTCAATCGAAGCACAAGGTGGTGGAAACTGTTTTTGGCATTCACCTACAACTGGTGAAGGTGTATTTACAGGCACTTCTGATACATATATAGATTATGGCACAATGCCGGATGAAATGCTTCCATCTAATTGCAAAATAAATATCATGAAAGATATTTCTCAAACTTTTAATGCTACTGTTACTCTTGATGAGAGTAAAATCGTACCGGGGGAGACACTAACTCCAATAGTTAGTAATCTTATAGACGGAGTTGAAGTATCTGAAGTATTTAATGTTACTTGGAAAAATCCACCGATAACAGCGCCGTTATCAAAAGACCCAACATATACTGTTGCTGCATATTTGAGCGGTCAAAACTTAAAGGTTAGTGTATCATGTAAGACGGGATACGCTATGGTAACGCCAAATGGCCTTAGAGGTTCTATAGATTCTCAGGTCTATGTTGTTAAAGATGTTCAATATCAAACACTTTATGTTGACGGTGCTAACGGCAGTGATGCTAATATAGGCTCCAAGGAAAAGCCGCTTAAAACCATAACTTACGCCTTGAATAACATTAACGATAATGGCACTATAATTCTTTTAAGTGATTATTACTCTGATTATGATGATTCTTATATGTATCCTTTCTATAAGAATGTTACCGTAAAGAGCGGAACATCATCAGTAACAAAGTTTATTTCAACAAGAGATATAAGAATAGATGATGATGTAACTATTACTTTTGAGAATATTGATTTCGGAACTTCTCTTGTTTCGCTACGTAAGTACAGCAGTCAGTCTAAATGTACGGGTAATGTTGTGTTTGACAATGTGACGGGATCTAAACTTTATGTTGATGATGTGAAATCAATAAGTATTAAAAACAGTAATCTTGGTGGAGATTTTAAACCTTCAAATGATTTGAGTATAAGTAACTCCACATTCAGTGGCGATTTCAGTTGCGATAATTTCGTTGCCAACGGCAGTGTTTCATTGCTTTTAACTAACAGCATCGAAGTGAATAATAACATAACAGTTGAAACGGGTAAACCGGTTTCAGTAAAGCCAGCAGATCTTGATAATGGATATGTTGTTGTGAAGCTTCCCGATAGTGATAAAGATGGATTATCAAAATTTGTTTTGAATGATACAGATAACGGAAAGTTTACTCTTAAATACCGAAATATTTCTGATGGTCCTTGCCTTGTTGTAACAGAAAAAGCAGAAGCTGACAGTCCTTTCCATATTGGAAATGTACCGGAGGAAAATAGTCCTGTCTCTGACAATTTGTATGTAGGCGTTCCTGAATATTATTGTGCAATTGTTAACTCTGCTGTTTGGAGCGGATATACGGATGTGTCCGGTAAAACTTGGCAGAAAGGGGATATTCCAGAACTTACAATTGTTTTAAATACTGATTTTACAGAGGAGTATTCAGACAGCTACTATTTTGATGATGATTTTGACCCTTCTGGCTTTACTTACTATGACTGGGCCGATGTAAGCCAGTCTGCTTCTAAATTTTATAAAGAAGATTATATTATAAGCGGCGTAAAAGCTGTTGTTAAAGATGGTCAGGGAGCCTCAAATGACGGCAGGAATTTTACTTTTACACTTGTTTTTCCTGAAATTGGCGTTACCCATAATTTAGTAAAATTTGATTATAAAGCTCCAACTTGTACGGAAAAAGGAAATATTGAGTATTGGTACTGTAGCGAGTGTGGTAAGTATTTTATTAATGAATCTGCTACAAAAGAGATTACCTTAGAAGACACTGTTATTCCTGCAACAGGACATTCTTATGTTTACTCAAATCATGTTAAAGAGAGTGATGGAACATATCTTGTTTACAGCTGCTCAGTTTGCGGAGATGAACACAAGGAAATTAAAACAACAGTTCTTGAAGGCTTTATGCAGAATTTTAATAAATTACGTGAAGATGTTGTAAATGGTTATCTTTACGATGTAAATTATGACGGTTATATAAATTCACGTGACCATGCTATAATTCAGGAATATCATAAAATCAGTAAATAAAAAAATAAGCCACCGAAAATTTCGGTGGCTTATTTTTAATATTAAATATGTAAAGATTAATAAAGTTCATTTACGTCATGTTTGTATTTTATAAATTCTCTGTCGCAAGGGTTTATCATCAGCACATAATTTATTTTACCACATAAGTGGTTTATATAGCTTTGCTTTGTATATTGATTATTAATATTGCAATGTTCTAAATGGTTTTCCACACCGAATTTTTTGCAATAATAAATTTCTTTACGTATCTCTTTTCTATAGTAATTAGGCACCTGTAATTTTTCATTTACTGTTATCCCTGTTACAACCTGTCTTTTGTTTTTTGGAATAACAATTGTCTTTTTCTCATTAAGGCACAAGTTCATAGAGTTGAGCAGGTTTGTAACTTTGCAAATTACTAGATCCTTGCTGAAATCTCCTGAAAAGGTCATGTCGTCGCAATATCTCGTGTAATTGATGTTTTTATCTGCGCACCATTTGCCTAAAATTTCGTCAAATTTTTTCAAAATAATATTTGCTATTGCCGGAGCAGCGGGGGAAACCTGAACAATCGAACCTTCGTAACAGCAAAGTGAAGTCAAAAGCTTTCCAACACGCACAGAAAAATAATTTTTATTAAAAACATTTAGATAAACACTGTCCTCTGAAATACTGCTGAAAAAATCTGTTATATCCATTTTCAGAATTGTTTTTCTGTTAAGGTGAGGAAGAGCATTAGAAGTCAATTTCGCTCCTTTATGGTATGCTGTTGCATATGACGATATAGGCATCTGTTCAAGGTGCTTTTTGAGTATTGCTCTTTGAAGATTTTTAAGATTGTTGTCAGGCACAAGTATTTTTCTGGTAGCACCGTTTTTCTTTGGTATTTCTTTTTTCCTGTAATGAAATTTTTTTGTTCTGTTAATGTAATATAAATATTGAATGGTATACTTATTATCAAAAAAATCAAGAAGTTTTTGATAATCTTCACATTCAGTAAATTTTATGTCATTATTCATAATATCACCGTGGGCAGAGGCACAATAAAATCTGTATTCTTTTAGCTTTATGGTATTGCAAACGAAGTTTGCTTAAATAAAGCGTTAAAAAGAATGCCGAGGAAGCTTTATTTATATTTAGTATGACTGCGACTCGCGGCCACTGCTTTCCTTGAAAGCAAAACACTACCTCTGCCCATAAGGGAAAGTCCCTATGTGGTTATTATAATCATAATTTATTGCTTTTTCAATACTGTTGTTTTAGTTTTATATTTATTGATAACACATTGCAACGGTGTACAAAGGG
>URIN01000083.1 GCA_900547915.1 uncultured Clostridium sp.
GCAGCGTCAGATGTGTATAAGAGACAGTCTTAAAGAGAGAATGCACCATCTTCCGGCAGCGCTTTCAGGCGGTCAGCAGCAGAGAGTTGCTGTTGCAAGGGCAATTGCTGCCGCTCCTCCGGTTATTCTTGCCGATGAGCCTACAGGTAACCTCGATACTCGTTCAACAAAAGATGTTATGAGAATTCTTCATAATCTTAAGGATGACGGCAGAACAGTAATTGTAATCACTCACGATAATGAGATAGCGGAGCAGGCTGAACGTGTTATCAGAATCAGAGACGGAAAAGTAGTTGAGGATTACATAAATCCGGGTTTTGAGGAAAAATATGGCAGAAAAGCAAAAATGGATAATAAAAATCCCATTGATTTAGGATAAATTTTAATTAGTGCGGTATATTACACCTGCTGAGGCAAAAACTATCAGCAGGTGATTTTTTATGATATTTTTAAAAGCGTTTATAGTCGGCGGATTGATATGCGTTGTGGGTCAGATATTAATAGACTGTACAAAACTTACTCCTGCAAAAATACTTGTGCTTTTTGTATGCCTCGGTGTTTTGCTCGGCGGCTTGGGTATATATGATAAACTCGTTGATTTTGCCGGAGCAGGAGCCACCATTCCTCTTACGGGTTTCGGGAACTCACTTGCAAACGGAGTGCGTGATGCTGTGCGCGAAAGGGGCTTTACGGGTGTTATTACAGGCGGCCTTTCGGCAATGTCAGGCGGTGTAGCGGTGGCAATGATTTCAGCGCTTGTGGTTTCTCTTGTGGCTCGCAGCAAGGATAAAAATTAATTTTTCCCCCATATTGAAATAAAATGCCTCGTGTGATAATATTATAGTATGATTACAATTAATGGAGGATTTATATGAAAGCATTAACATACGAACAGGTTGTTGAAGCATTCAGAGAAAGATTTAAAAATACAGATGTCAGCTCAGTTGCCGGCACACTCGCTTTTCAGATTAATATCGTGGGTAAACCTGAGGGTATATTTTATGTAGAGATCAAAAACGGCGAGATTCATATTGAGCCTTATGAGTATTATGACCGCAATGCAATATTGATTGCAAGCGCAGATAATCTTATCAAACTTATTAACGGCAAACTTGATCCTGTTATGGCATTTACTCTTGGCAAACTTAAAGTTGAGGGTGATGTCGGTGCCGCTCTTGAGCTTATTAAGTTCCTTAAATAAAATTTAAATGATTTTAACAGCCGCCTTTTTCAGGCGGCATTTTTTATACATAGTTTGTAAATGAAATGGGTTTAACTTAATTTGTCATAAAAGTTATTTTCTGCTTGTATTAATTATAATTTTAATATATAATATAAACGAATAATAAACTGAGGGAGTGTGTGAGCATTTCCCTTAATTTTTATCGGAGGGTAAATTATATGAAGCATGCAGATATCGTCAATAAAATGAGCCTGGAGCAAAAAGCAAAATTTGTTTCCGGTTATGATTATTGGCACCTTGAGGAAGCCAAGGATCTTGGCCTTCCAAAAATCATGGTTACGGACGGACCTCACGGCCTTCGTAAACAGAATCCTGATAAGAAAAGTTCAAGCGGCATTGGTCTTGGAAATTCAGTTCCCACCACTTGCTTCCCGCCTGCCGCAACATCAGCCTGTTCTTGGGATGAAGATCTTCTCAGACAGGAGGGCGAAGCTCTTGCAGAAGAATGTATTCAGGAAAAGGTTTCCGTAATTCTCGGCCCCGGCACAAACATCAAGCGTTCACCCGTATGCGGCAGAAATTTCGAATATTTTTCTGAGGATCCGCTTCTTGCCGGCAAAATGAGTGCAAACCTTATTAATGGATGCCAGTCAAAGGGTGTCGGCAACTCGCTCAAGCACTTTGCCTGCAACTCTCAGGAAGCATTCCGTATGGTTATAAATGAGGTTATTGACGAGCGTACTATCAGAGAAATTTATTTCCCTGCATTTGAAATTGCAGTAAAAGAAGCACAGCCTTGGACAGTTATGAACTCATACAACAGAATCAACGGCGTGTATGCTTCTCAGAATAAATGGATGCAGGAAGATGTTCTTCGCGGCGAATGGGGCTTCAAAGGCGTTGTTCTTACTGACTGGGGCGCTTCTGTAGACAGAGTTCCCGGTCTTGAAAACGGAACAGACCTTGAAATGCCGTCCTCAGGTACACTTAATACTCAGAAGATAATAGAAGCAGTTAAGAACGGTGAACTTGATGTCAAAGTTCTTGATGAAAGAGTGGATAATGTTGTAGATCTTATCATCAAGTCAAAGCCGAATCTTGAAAAGACTTATAAATATGACGTTGAAGCTCATCATAAACTTGCTCAGAAAGTTGCAGAGGGCTCAATGACACTCCTTAAAAACGAGGAGAATATTCTTCCTCTTAAAGCAGGTCAGAAAGTTGCCGTTATAGGCGAACTTGCGAAGTCACCCAGATTCCAAGGTGCTGGTTCTTCTGTTATCAATGCTACAAAGCTTGATAATGCCTATGATTGCCTTGTTTCTCTCGGTGTCGATGTTACATACGCACAGGGTTATGAAAAGGGTAAAGACGTTGTTAATGATCAGCTTGTTTCAGAAGCAGTATCAGCAGCTAAGTCCGCAGATATCGCAGTAGTATTTGCAGGACTTACAGAAGAGTTTGAGGGCGAAGGTTACGATCGTGTTGATATCAATATGCCTTCATGCCATAATAATCTTATCTCAGAAGTTGCAAAAGCAAATCCGAACACCGTTGTTGTTCTTGCAGGCGGTTCTGTTGTATACATTCCGTGGATAGACGAGGTAAAAGGCCTTCTTAATTCAGGCCTCGGCGGTCAAGCAGGCGGCGCAGCTGTTGCCAATATCCTTACCGGTAAAGTTAACCCCAGTGGTAAAACTGCAGAGACTTATCCTGTTAAGTTTGAGGATAACCCGACATTCGGAAACTATCCCGGCGGTCCTGTTACAAGTGAACACAGAGAGTCTGTATATATTGGATACAGATATTATGATAAGGCAAAGAAAGATGTTCTTTTCCCGTTCGGTTACGGCCTTTCATACACAACTTTCGAGTACAGCGATATTAAGGTATCTTCAAAGGATATTAAGGATACTGATACGCTTAAAGTATCATTCAAGATAAAGAATACAGGCAGTGTTGATGGTGCTGAAATTGCACAGGTATATGTTGCAGATAAAGAATCAACTATATTCAGACCGGAAAAGGAGCTGCGTGCTTTCACAAAGGTATTCCTCAAAGCCGGCGAGGAAAAAGAGGTAACATTGGAGCTCGGCAAGAGAGCGTTTGCTTACTATAATGTAAATATCGGCGATTGGCATGTTGAGACAGGCGATTTCGATATCCTCGTAGCCGCTTCAAGCAGAGATATCAGACTTACAGAAACAGTAAAAGTAACTTCTACTGTTGCTGCGGAAATTCCGGATTACAGAAGCACTGCTCCCGCTTACTATACAGCAGATCTCAGTGAGATGAAGGGAGATCAGTTCGCCGCTGTATATGGTCAGGAGCTTCCGTCTGCAGAATTTGATCAGAATAAGAAAATAGATCTTTATTGCTGCCTTAATGATGCAAGACATACAAAGTGGGGCGGCAGAATATGCAGACTCATAGAGAACATAATGAGCAAGATGGGCTCAGATGCTAACGGAGACGGAAAGATGCTTGCCGCAATGGCAACTCAGATACCAATAAGAAACTTTATCGCTATGAGTATGGGAGTGTTCAGTCCTGAAATGGCAGACGGACTTCTTATGATACTCAATGATGATAATTCATCTTTCGTGGGCTTTAACAAGATTTTCTGGCGTCTCGGTGGTGCGCTTACCCGTCTTCCCGCGCTTCTCAAATCAATTTAATTTTAAAATATAAAAGCAGCCGTCCGTTTGGGCGGCTGCTTGTTTTTTTATTATTACAATTATGTGATATGTGGTTTGCTCAGTTAAGTTTTTCGCTTTCTTTTTTCTTTCTGTTTTCCTCGGCTATCTGCTGTTCCTTATAGAAAGTATTGGCTTTCATATATACCATAATAATATCATTTATATGGTCATAAAGCTCGCCTTCTTTATATTCAAGCGGAATGATTCTCTCATCATCGTCAATACAAAGGGGGCCTTTTTCATAATCATTGAAAGTGGGCATAATAGAATATGATTCTTTAGTTTTAACAAGAGATATAAGCGTCAGATCGGCAGTGGCATTTACAAAACCTTTCTTTTTAGTGTATTTCTCTATTGTGGAAACATTACTGTCATCATTATGCTTTTTTGAATAACAGGCATCGAAAACCTTTTCAATGAAATCTTCAACCTGTTTCGCATTGTAAGGCGCTTTAAGGAGCATTACGGTGTCTATATCCGCAATTCCGTATTTTTCACTCTCTCCGCAGGGAATGCCTATAAGATTTTCGTTTTCGTCCACATATACTGAAATTGTTGAAAAATCAAAATCCATAAAATCACCGTTTCTTTCAGATATTATTGAAATGATACCACACTTCGTTGAAAAAAACAATATTTTGTGATAATATAACCATTGTAAGGGCATTCCTTAAATCATGTTTAAGCAGGTGATAATATGAAAAAAGTTCTCATAACAGGAGGGGCAACTGGCATCGGCCGTGAATGCGCCCGCCTTTTTGCTGAGAAAAATTATGATGTCTATATAACTTATCACGAAACACAGCCGGATCTTGACTGTGTAACGCCCATACATTGTGACTTGAAAAATAAGGAAGATATCAAATCCTTGTTTTCAAATTTTAAAACTCTTGATGTGCTTGTAAATAATGCGGGCGTGAGCCTTATTAAGATGATAAACGATACGGATTATAATGATTATGAAAATCTTATGGCGGTAAATTCCCGTGCTGTATATTTCTGTTGCAAAGAAGCAGCTAATATTATGCTTAAAGTGCACAGCGGCGCTATAATAAATATTTCGTCCATGTGGGGTGAAACAGGGGCTTCCTGCGAAACTCTCTATTCTATGAGCAAGGCAGGCGTGATAGGCCTTACAAAAGCGCTTGCCAAGGAGCTTGCCCCTAGTGGCATTACTGTTAACAGCGTTTCTCCCGGAATAATAGATACAAGAATGAATGAACAGTTCAACGAAAGAGAGCTGATTGAGGAAGTTCCGCTCGGCAAACTTGGTTCGCCTTATGATGTTGCCCGTACGGTATATTTTCTTGCAGGCAGTTCTTATATAACTGGGCAGGATATTTCCGTAAGCGGAGGAATTGTAATTTGATTTGTAACACTTTCTTTTGCTTTTCATAGTATGTTTTAGAAAAGCGAAGGGAGGTACGATTATGGGTTGCGGTTGTAACAACGGTTGCGGTGGAACATCCTGGATTATTATCCTTATTATAATCCTTCTCCTCTGCGGTGGCTTCGGCAATTGCGCTTCCTCAAACAACGACTGCGGTTGCGGTTGCTGATTGAAGTAGTACCAAAACGGTGCGTCCGGGTTTCCCGGACGCATTTTTTTATGTTAAGTTTGACTTTTAGATGCTTTTTTGAATATTAGTCAAAGTATAAAAGTCAAAAAATATTTTGAAAAATTTTTTGCAACTTACAATTTAATTGTTAAAAATGGCTCAACCAAGCCAAAAATCAGTAATAAATAATTTTTTTATTTTTTCTAAAAAAAGTCTTGACTTTCTTTGACCTTTGTGGTATTCTTAACTCAGAAAGTCAAGGAAAGTCAAAGTCAAAAGCAATAATGAGAACTTTGACAAAACAAAAAGGCTTGAAAAGAATAAAGGAAGTGATTAAGCGTGAACATGTCAGATGTTATTGCGGGAATGATCCTTGATATGTTTGATGATGACAATTCAACTATCAGAATCAAACGAAACGACCTTGCGTCGCAGTTGGGATGCGTGCCCAGCCAGATAAATTATGTAATAACTTCACGGTTTACACCTGAGCAGGGCTACCGTATAGAAAGCCGAAGAGGCGGAGGCGGATGTATTTATATCACTCGCGCAAATTCAAAAAATTCCGCAGTTATGGCGCTAATCAACAGCATAGGGGATTCAATAGATGAACGCTCGGCAAAAGCTAATATCTATAATCTTAATTACCAAAATTTAATTGATGAAAAGAGTGCCAAAATATTGAATGCGGCGCTTGCAGATAGCAATTTTAAGGATCTGCCGCAGGAAACAAAAGACACTGTACGTGCAAAGCAGTTCAAAAGAATGCTGCTGGCGTGCATTGAATGATTAAAAAGTTTTGATTTTTTCTTAAAGAAAGGATTGAATTTATTATGAAATGTCAACATTGTAATCAGAATGAAGCAACAACTTATTTTAAACAGAATATAAACGGTAATGTAACCGAAATGCATCTTTGCGAGGATTGCGCAAGAGAGCTCGGAGTTATGAATGAGTTCAGCCCCGAAAATTTCT
This sequence comes from uncultured Clostridium sp., assembly GCA_900547915.1. Classification (GTDB taxonomy): domain Bacteria; phylum Bacillota; class Clostridia; order Oscillospirales; family Acutalibacteraceae; genus Eubacterium_R. The sequence goes on from URIN01000083.1 coordinate 6,417, forward strand.
TTGCCGATACATTTTTAGGCAATCTGCTCGGAGCAGGCATCCCCGCAATGAATATCCTTTCCGGGGTAGACAGATGCGAGAGCTGCGGTTCAACGTTTAACGATATAGTTAACAGCGGACTTGTTGGCTGCGCTGACTGTTACTCCAAATTTGCTGACCGTCTGGAGCCGTCAATCTTTAAGCTCCATGGAAACGCAAGCCATGTAGGCACTGTCTCTTATACACATCTCCGAGCCCACGAGACGGACTCCTATCTC
>URIN01000084.1 GCA_900547915.1 uncultured Clostridium sp.
AGTCCGTCTCGTGGGCTCGGAGATGTGTATAAGAGACAGCTGACCTATAGTAATATCGCCTATCATACCTTCCCCTCCTTTTCAAAAAGCCTTTGAAGTTCCGCCCTGCCCTGTTCAACGGTGAAAATATCCGTGCGGCAGTCTATACCCTCGGCTTTCAGTTTAAGGAAAATCTCGGTTACCTGCGGAACATTTAAACCTATTTCACGAAGTTCCTGTGCATGCGAATAGACCTCGGGAACAGTGCCTGACATTGCGACTTTGCCCTTATTCATAACAACTACTTTTGAACAGAGCTTTGCAACATCCTCCATCGAATGAGAAACAATGATAACCGTGCTGCCAGTTTTTTGCTGGTAATCTTTGATAAGGCTTAGAATAACCTCTCTGCCTTTGGGGTCAAGACCCGCGCAAGGCTCATCAAGAATAAGCACTTTCGGGCGCATTGCAATAACGGAAGCGATTGCCACACGTCTTTTCTGACCGCCTGAAAGGTCAAACGGTGATTTATCTTCCAATGTTTTTTTGAGACCTACGAAATCCATGCTTTCATAAACACGTGATTTTATCTCTTCTTCTGAAAGACCCATCTGCTTGGGGCCAAAGGCAATCTCTTTAAAAACATTTTCCTCAAATATCTGATATTCGGGGTACTGAAAACAAAGCCCGACTGCAAAACGAACATTTCTGATTTTCTTTTTATTTTCCTTTGACCAGATATTCTGCCCGTCAAGGATAACAACGCCGCTGTTTGGCTCAAGAAGTCCGTTAAAATGCTGAATAAGCGTTGATTTTCCGCTGCCCGTATGACCGATTATGCCGACAAGTTCTCCGTTTTCAGCGGTGAAATCCACTTCATCCAGGGCTGCGGTTTCAAACGGAGTGCCGGCGCTGTAAAGATATTTTAATTTTTCACAAACCAGAACCGCCACTATTATCCCTCCAGCGCGGATTTTATGAATTCAACACATTCGTCAGTGTTAAGTATTGTATCGGGTGATTTGAGTCCGCTTTCGTAAATAAGTTCGGTAGCCTGAGGAACATCAAGACCAAGCGCCTTTATCTCGGCCACGTGTGAAAACACATTTTTAGGGGTGTCGTCCATTTTTACAACACCCGAATCCATAACGATTACTCTGTCAGCCTGCACAGCTTCATCCATATAATGGGTTATAAGCACAATCGTTATGCCCTCTTCCCTGTTAAGGCGCTTTATGGTATCCATAACCTCCGCTCTGCCGCTCGGGTCAAGCATTGCCGTTGGCTCGTCCAGCACTATGCACTGCGGGCGCATCGCTATAATGCCCGCAACTGCAACTCTTTGCTTTTGGCCGCCCGAAAGCTTATGCGGCGCCTTTTCGCGGAACTCATACATTCCAACTGTTTTGAGCGCTTCATCTACCCTGCGGCGGCACTCCTCAGGCGGTATACCCAGATTCTCAACACCGAAAGCTACATCCTCCTCAACTATTGAGGCAACTATCTGGTTATCCGGATTTTGAAACACCATTCCGACTTTTTTACGTATTTTGTAAATACTGTCGTCAGGTTTTGTTTCCATACCGTCCACAAGCACTTTGCCGTGCTGAGGAAAAAGAATACCGTTAGTAAGCTTTGCAAGCGTTGATTTACCTGAGCCGTTATGGCCGAGCACTGCAACAAAGCTGCCTTTTTCTATATTAAGATTTAAGTCTTCAAGAACATCCACCTTTTCCTCGCCCTCTTCGGTACCATAGGAAAAGGTGACATTGTGAAACTCAATTAAACTCATTTTTTCATCCAAACAGCCGTTGCACCGCAGGGAAGTACTTCCCCGTTGGACGAAACCGGAAGCCCGATTTCATCCGCAGTTACAAAGCCGCCCTTTTCTTTTACCAAAATATCATCAAGTATATACTTCATAACCGAGCCTGAAAGCCCCGTTGTATATGAATTAAGAAGCACCATAAGAGGCTCCTTAGAGAGCACTTGAGAGATAAGCTCAACAAAATCATAAAGCGAATCTTCAAGTCGCCAAATTTCGCCCTTTGGCCCTCTGCCGTAAGACGGAGGGTCAAGGATTATGATATCATAACTGTGTCCACGGCGGATCTCTCGCTGCACAAATTTTATGCAGTCATCAACTATCCACCTAACATTTGCATCGGCAACGCCGCTTGAAACAGCGTTTTCCTTTGCCCACTGTGTCATTCCTTTGGAAGCGTCAACGTGAACTACACTTGCTCCTTCCTTCAGGCAGGCAACTGTTGCGCCACCTGTATAAGCAAAAAGATTTAAAACACTTACATCTTTTCTGCCGCTGTTTCTTATTACTTCTCTTGTAAAATCCCAATTAACAGCCTGCTCCGGAAAAAGTCCCGTATGCTTAAAGCCCATTGTTTTTACATTAAAAGTAAGGTCTTTATATTTTATTTCCCACTGAGGAGGCAGTTTGCTGAACACCTGCCACTGACCGCCGCCCGAATGTGAGCGGTGATACTTAGCATTTGGCTTATACCATCTGCCGTCATTATATTTACTTTTCCAGATTACCTGCGGGTCGGGACGTACAAGAAGCACATCTCCCCACCGTTCCAGCTTTTCGCCGCCTGAGCAGTCGATAAGCTCATAATCTTTCCAGTCTTTTGTAAATCTCATCAGCTAAGTCTTTCTTTTACAACATCCGCAATATAATTTCCAAGTCGGGTTATCTGCTCAATATCCATACCCTCAAGCATAACTCTTACGAGCGGCTCCGTGCCGGAAACACGCACGAGAACTCTGCCGTCTCCGTGAAGCTCCATTTCTGCTTCCTGAACTGCGGAAATTATGTATTCGTCATTGTTATATTTCATTTTGCCCTCAGGAGTTACGGGAACATTGATAAGAACCTGAGGATAAACAGTCATTACCTTAGAAAGCTGAGCAAGCGTGGTGCCGCTCTTAACTACGGTTTCAAGAAGTTTAACTGCCGAAAGCTCTCCGTCACCCGTTGTGGCATAATCAAGGAATATTACGTGGCCGCTCTGCTCACCGCCGATATTATAACCGTCTTTAAGCATTCTTTCAAGAACATATCTGTCGCCCACAGCTGTTTTTGCGCATTTTATGCCGTTATTTTCGCAGAACTTGAAAAAGCCCATATTGCTCATAACGGTAACTACAGCGGTATCTTTAGCAAGTTTGTTTTCCTGCTTCATCTGTGTTGCGCAGATAGCTATAACTTTATCGCCGTCCACAATCTCTCCGTTTTCGTCAACGGCAAGCATTCTGTCGGCATCTCCGTCAAAAGCAACACCGAGGTCAAGTTTGTTTGCCTTTACGAACTCGGAAAGTTCCTCCATATGGGTTGAGCCGCAGTTAAGATTGATATTTACTCCGTTTGGAGTATCGGAAAGCATATGGCACTTTGCGCCGAGGCGTGTGAATATTTCCTTTGCACAAACGCTGGCAGAGCCGTTTGCAGTATCAATTGCAATATTAAGGCCTTCAAGGCTTACCTCACATACTGAAACAACATGCTCGATATAATCCTCAACGGCTGTTTTGCAGTAAGTTCTTCTGCCTACATCCCCGCCTGTTTTAAGCTCTATCTTATCAGGGGTATCAAGTATGATTGTTTCAATCTCCTCTTCAAGAGCATCTGGAAGTTTATAACCTGTTGACTGAAAAATTTTAATTCCGTTATACTCACACGGGTTATGCGAAGCTGATATCATTACGCCTGCCTCACAACCGTATTTGCCTACAAGATAAGCGATTGCGGGAGTAGGCACAACGCCTACTGAAAGAACATTTACACCAACGGAACAGAAGCCTGCGGTAAGTGCCGCCTCAAGCATATCGCCTGACGCACGTGTATCACGGCCAGTCATTACCGTTGGACGTTTATCCTCTGATGTTTTAAGCAGTATTTCTGCCGCTGCCATTCCTATCTTCATGGCAAGTTCATTAGTAAGGTCTTTATTTGCTACTCCTCTTACACCGTCTGTTCCGAAAAGTCTACCCATAAAACTCATTCCTTTACTGAATATTTTACTTACATAGAGTGATTGATTTAATAGTTTCTTATTTTAAATCAGCGACTGCTGACCATCCTGCTCTATTCCGAGATGTTTATATGCTGCGGGTGAAACACAGCGTCCGCGAGGAGTTCTGCTTAGGAAGCCTATCTGCATAAGATACGGCTCATAAACATCCTCTATTGTGACTGCTTCCTCTCCGACTGCCGCCGCTATTGTCTCCAGTCCTACAGGGCCGCCGTGATAATTCTTTATCATTGTTGTGAGAAGCCGTCTGTCTACAGAATCAAGACCGAGGTCATCAACTTCCATTCTTGTAAGCGCTTCATTTGCCGCTTCTTCATTGATAACTCCGTTATATTTTACCTCCGCGAAATCGCGGCTTCTTTTAAGAAGTCTGTTTGCTATACGAGGCGTACCGCGTGAGCGTGACGCTATCATTGCAGCACCCTTATCGTCTATATCTATACCGAGTATTCCCGCACTGCGCTTTACTATAACAGCCAGCTCCTGCGGTGTATAAAGCTCAAGTCTGAAAATAACACCGAATCTGTCTCTGAGCGGTGCCGACAACTGACCCGCCCTTGTAGTTGCGCCTACAAGAGTGAAGTTAGGCAGATCAAGACGTATTGACCTTGCTGACGGACCTTTACCGATTATTATATCAAGTGCTCTGTCCTCCATAGCAGGGTAAAGAACTTCCTCGACACTTCTGTTAAGGCGGTGTATCTCATCAATAAAGAGAACATCCCCCTCCTGAAGATTTGTGAGAAGAGCCGCAAGATCGCCCTGTTTTTCGATTGCGGGGCCGCTTGTAATTCTGATATTTACACCCATTTCATTTGCGATGATACCTGCAAGCGTTGTTTTACCAAGGCCCGGAGGACCATATAGCAAAACGTGATCGAGTGCTTCGCCTCTGCCCTTTGCGGCTTCAATATATACAGAAAGATTTTCTTTTACTTTATCCTGCCCTATGTAATCGGAAAATTGTTTCGGGCGGAGACTATTTTCAAGATCGCCGTCGGACTGGGAAAACTCCGTTGACACTATTCTGTTTTCAAAATCCGTTTCCTGCATTTGCTTTTCCTCTTATTTTATAAATTCCTTGCGAGCTGCCTTAAGCCCTGCCGTATCATTTCATCGGCAGACAGTGATTTATCCATTGCTCCAACCACAGCTGCAGCATCACTTTTACTGTACCCAAGAGCAACCAGCGCCGCAACTGCTTCTCCTGCAGGAGATTCCTCTTCTACTGAAGCGGCAGCAGAGATATTGCTGTCTGAACCTGAAACAGACACGCCTGCCATTTTATCTTTGAGTTCAAGAACAATTCTTTCCGCTGTTTTTTTGCCTACGCCGTTTGCTTTTGTAATTGCCTTTGAATCGCCTGCGGCAACGGCAAGAGCAAGTTTATCTGCGCTCATTTCAGAAAGTATTGAAACCGCGGCTTTCGGACCTACTCCTGAAACCGAGATAAGCAGTTTAAAAACATTGAGTTCGTTTTCTGTTTTAAAGCCATACAGATCAAGCGCATCTTCTTTAACGGAAAGATATGTATAAAGGCGCACCTGTTCGCCTATTCTGCCGGCGGTTGAAGCTGTTGAAAGCGATGTAAAACATTTAAAACCTACGCCGCCGCAGTCAATCACCAGAAACTGATCTCCGATATATGTTAATTCGCCTGTAAGACTGTATATCATAATAAATTCCTCTTAATATATATTTATAAACCGGACGCCATTGAACCCAAAAGGCTTCCGCTGCAGTGAGCATGACAGATTGCCATAGCAAGAGCGTCTGCGGTATCATCTGGCTTCGGTATCTTTTCAAGGTTCAGAATAATCCTTGTCATTTCCTGAACCTGTTTTTTCACTGCTCTGCCGTAACCCGTAACCGACTGCTTTACCTGTAGCGGAGTATACTCCGCTATTTTAAGTCCGTTCTGCTGGGCGGCAAGAGTTATGACTCCCCTTGCCTGGGCAACATCTATAACTGTTTTGGCATTATTGTTATAAAAAAGTTTTTCCATGCTTAAGACCACAGGATGATACTTTTTTATGATCTCACAAAGTTCATTATAAATATCGCACAGCCTTAACGGAAACGGTGTTTTAGCTTCGGTTGTTATGGCACCATAATCTATCACTTTGAATTTATTTGCTTTATATTCAAGAACACCCCAACCGACTATAGCGTAGCCCGGGTCTATGCCTAAAATCACCATAGTACACACTGCTCCATAATAATTTAAATAATTATATCATATTGCATTTTGATTATCAATAAAAATAATATTAAACTTCACTGTTGATATTTAACAGCAAAAACAGAAAAACGGCTGAAAAAATTCAGCCGTAATCTTACAGCAAGGGATTTTTTGATAATCCTTTAAGCTGATGGATAAATTTTTGAAGTTCAACTACATTAAACGTATACATACCGAGATCTGTGTTTGGAATAAAATACCTTGCGCAGACATCTCCGTTAAGCACCTCAAAAGCCTGTTTGATAGTTTTGGTCATATAATCGGCACTTGAGCGGGCATTTGAGCCTGAAACAATAACCACACCCACTTTTTTATGTTTCTTTATAGGCGGATTGGCGCCTCTTTTAAATCTTGCGCTATAATACCGCTGAAAGCGGTCTATAACCTGTCTC
>URIN01000085.1 GCA_900547915.1 uncultured Clostridium sp.
AAGCGCAGTTTTGAAAGCTACAAAGCACTTAAAACCGCAGGCGCGGACAGGTATCTGCTCCGCCACGAAACGGCAAATAAAGCGCATTACGGAAAACTTCACCCGTCTCAGATGAGCTATGACAACAGAGTTCAGTGCCTCAAAAACTTAAAAACGCTCGGTTATCAGACGGGAGCGGGATTTATGGTGGGTACTCCTTATCAGACAACGGACGACCTTGCCGCTGAGTTTTCATTTTTAAAAGAAATCCAGCCTGAAATGGTTGGTATAGGACCGTTTGTGCCTCATAAAGACACTCCTTTTAAAGATTTTGCTGGCGGTTCGGCAGAACTCACCCTGTTTATGCTAGGTCTTGTGCGTCTGACCCTGCCGAGTGTTCTTCTGCCCGCCACAACGGCGCTTGCTACGGTTGACGGTAAAGGGCACGAAAACGGTATGAACGCGGGCGCAAATGTTATTATGCCCAATCTTACGCCGCAGGATGAACGCGAAAAATACACACTTTACAACAATAAGGCACGCACGGGCGCCGAATCCGCTGAGGGTCTCGAGATGCTCAGGCGGCAGATGAGCCTTGCGGGTTATGAAATTGTTGAGGACAGAGGGGATTTCAGACCCCTTAATAAATGATTATTTTTTGGAGGATATGATAATATGATAAAATACGACCCGAAATCACTGAAAGCGGAGGAATTTATTAATGACGCCGAAATTCAGGAAACTCTTAAATACGCGGATGAGCATAAGGATGACCTTGAGCTTATTGATAAAATAATAGAAAAGGCAAAAGAGAGAAAAGGTCTTAATCACAGAGAGGCAAGCGTGCTTCTTGCCTGTGAAAATGAAGAAAAAATCAAGGAAATATATGACCTTGCAGAGCAGATAAAAAAAGATTTTTACGGCAACAGAATAGTTATGTTTGCTCCTCTTTATCTTTCAAATTACTGCGTAAACGGCTGCCTTTACTGCCCGTATCACCAGAAAAACAAGCATATCGCAAGAAAAAAACTTACTCAGGAAGAAGTTGCCAAAGAGGTTATAGCCCTTCAGGATATGGGACATAAGCGTCTTGCCATTGAGGCAGGCGAAGATCCTGTAAATAATCCCATTGAGTACATACTTGACTGCATTAAAACCATTTATTCAATCAAGCATAAAAACGGCGCTATCCGCCGTGTAAATGTAAATATTGCCGCCACAACGGTTGAAAATTACAGAAAGCTCAAAGAGGCGGGAATAGGTACATATATTCTTTTCCAGGAAACTTATCATAAGGAAAGCTATGAATATCTTCACCCAACGGGACCAAAGCATAATTACGCATACCATACTGAGGCAATGGACAGAGCTATGGAGGGCGGCATAGATGATGTTGGCATCGGCGTTCTGTTTGGCCTTGATAAGTACAGGTATGAGTTTGCAGGACTTCTTATGCACGCTGAGCATCTGGAGGCTGTTCACGGCGTTGGCCCGCATACTATCAGCGTTCCTCGTGTAAAGAGAGCGGACGATATTGACCCGAATGATTTTGATAATTCGCTCAGTGATGAGATGTTCTGCAAGATAGCAGCGTGCATCAGAATTGCCGTTCCTTATACGGGCATGATAATCTCAACCCGTGAAACTCCCGAAGTTCGTGAAAAGATAATCCGTCTCGGCGTAAGTCAGATAAGCGGCGGTTCAAGAACTTCAGTCGGCGGATACTGCGAAGAGGAAAGACCTCATGATACAGAGCAGTTTGACGTTTCTGATAACCGTACTCTTGATGAAGTAGTAAATTGGCTTATGGGTGCGGGATATATTCCTTCTTTCTGCACGGCGTGCTATCGTGAGGGCAGAACGGGCGACCGCTTTATGAGCCTCTGCAAATCTGGTCAGATACAGAACTGCTGTCATCCCAATGCCCTTATGACTTTAAAGGAATTCCTTATGGATTACGCAAGTGAGGACACAAGGAAAAAGGGTGAGGCGCTTATAGAAAAAGAGATCGAAAATATCGGCAGTGAGAAAGTTAAGCAGATAGTTCGTGAGCGCCTTGTAAAAATTGAAAACGGTGAGAGGGATTTCAGATTCTAATTTAAAATCGGAGTTGATTTTATGAGCCTAAACAGCACACCGTCAGGTGAAAGAATATCAATAGCGTTTTTCGGCTGCCGAAACGCAGGAAAAAGCAGTCTTGTAAACGCCGTTACGGGGCAGGATCTTTCTGTGGTGAGTGAGATCGGCGGCACAACAACCGACCCTGTGAAAAAAGCAATGGAACTTCTGCCGCTCGGTCCTGTTTTAATTATAGACACACCGGGATTTGATGATTTCGGCACTCTCGGTGAAAAACGCGTAGATTCCGCTCGGAAAATTCTTCGTTCCTGTAATATTGCGGTTCTTGTAACAGATGCGTCAAGAGATCTGAATGATTGCGAAAAAGAGCTTATTTCTCTTTTTGACGAAAGAAATATACCGTATCTCACAGTAAAAAACAAATCCGATCTTCTTGATGAAATTCATGAGAATACCGATACAAAAGTCTATACAAGTGCACTAAAAAATAAGGGGATAACCGAGCTTAAGGAAACGCTCGGCAGACTTTATTCCCCTCCTGAAAAGCAGAAAAGACTTGTAGGAGATCTGATCTCTGCAGGCGATACAGTTGTTCTTGTAACACCTATTGACTCTGCCGCTCCAAAGGGCAGACTGATTTTGCCGCAGCAGCAGGCAATAAGGGATGTTATAGACAGCGGCGCTGTTGCGGTCGTATGCAGAGAAACGGAACTTGAAAGTGCGCTCGGCTCGCTCAAGAATCCGCCGTCTCTTGTTGTGACGGATTCTCAGGCATTTGCCGTTGTATCTAAAATTGTTCCTTCGTCTGTTCCGCTGACTTCATTTTCAATCCTTATGGCAAGATATAAAGGTTTCCTCGGCACTGCTGTAAAAGGGGCGCGTGTTATAGATACGCTCAGGGACGGCGACAGTGTTTTGATCAGTGAAGGCTGCACACATCACAGACAGTGCGATGATATAGGCACTGTTAAGCTGCCGCGTTGGCTTAAGCAGAGAACTGGTGCCGATCTTGATCTGCACTGGAGCAGCGGCGGCGGTTTTCCTCAGGACTTGACCGGCTTCAAACTTGTTATCCACTGCGGCGGCTGTATGCTTAATCCTGCAGAGATAGAATACAGAATGAAATCGGCTGAAAAGCAGGGAGTACCGTTTACTAATTACGGCACTGCCATAGCTTATATGAACGGTATTCTTGAGCGCAGTATTGAGCCTATTCCGGATGTCGACTGATTTTAGATATATAAATAATATTAAAAAAGGACTTGTTCGTATGAACAAGTCCTTTTTGTTATGCTTATTTTATTTACTGTACGAAACTATGATTCCGCCGTTTGAAGCGTAAAGCGAATTTAGGCCGCTCGCTTTTATAACAAGAATACGATCGTTAGCATAATTGCAGGCAGAAGATATAAGCTCTTTTACACGCTCTGCTTTTTCCTTGCAGCACACATGGCTTATAATGCATACTTTGTCTTTAAGATCACATCCGTCAGTGTCTTTGGCAACAAGGTTTGCAAGCTTGGAAAGCGCTCGTTTCTGATTGAGATCTTTACCCGCAACGGAAATGTTGCCGTAATCAGTCCTTCTGCATATAAGTTTAACTCTAAGTGCCTCAATTACATTTGCAGCAAGGTTGAAAAGTCTGCCGTTGCCTTTGAGTGCGTCAAGACTTTCAAGGCAAAAATAAAGTCCGCAGTTTTTAACACAGTATTCTTCAGCTCTTGCAACAACCTCATTAAAGCTGTATCCGCTGTCTGCAAGCTCTTTTATTTTATGAGCCATGATTGTTTCAAGACCTGATGTTGCAAGGGAGTTAAATACGTGAATCTTTTTGCTGTCTCCGTTTTCATCACGGAATATCTCAACGCCCTGAAGAGCGCTGTTATAAGTTCCGCTGAGTTTATCTGTAATGGTAAGCATATATATTTCGTCATAGTCACCCTCGCACGCTTTTGCAAATGCTTCGGGAGAGGGGCAGGCAGATTTTGCAAGTTCATTGCTGCCAACCATTCTGTTTATGAAGTCATCCTGATCAAAATCAGCATCGTCCTTAATAACGTAGTCGCCAATTTGAAGTGTGAGCGGAACAATTTCAAGATTTTTCCACTCTTTCATATCATCAGTAATATCGCAACAGGAATCAATTACAAGTTTGTAAGCCATGATCAATTCACAAGCCTTTCCTTATTTTGCAAATAATGCTAATCCATTATAAACTAACACTTCGTCAGATGTCAACAACTTCACAATATTTTTACAAAACAGCTTTGCTGTAAATTCATTTAATGAATTTTTTTGCTGCTTCTATCTGCTTTTCGACACTTTCTTTACTTGGACCTCCCGGAACAAGTCTGTCAGCAACACATTTTTCAAGATTAATTGCAGTGTAAACTTCGTTATCGAAAAGAGAACATATTTTTTTGTATTCTTCAATGGGAAGGGTTTCAAGCGTAAGTCCCTTATCAATACATAACGCAACAAGTTCTCCTGTTGCTTTGTATGCGTCCCTGAACGGAAGTCCTTTTCCAACAAGATAGTCTGCGCAGTCCGTAGCGTTTATAAATCCTTTTGCGGCTGCATTTCTCATATTTTCCTTGAGCACCGTCATTGTTTCAATCATCGGAGTAAACGCAGTAAGGCACATTTTAACTGTGTCAACAGCATCAAATATTGCCTCTTTGTCCTCCTGCATATCTTTGTTGTAAGCAAGAGCAATACCTTTCATAACTGTAAGCAGTGTTGTAAGATCGCCGAAAACACGTCCGCTCTTTCCACGCACAAGTTCAGCAATATCGGGGTTTTTCTTCTGAGGCATTATAGATGAACCTGTTGAGAACGCGTCATCAAGCTCAACGAATTTGAATTCCCAACTGCACCACATGATTATTTCTTCTGAAAATCTTGAAAGATGCACCATTATAAGAGAAAGGGCAGATGCAAGTTCTATGCAAAAATCACGGTCTGAAACTCCGTCAAGTGAATTAAGTGTTATGGAATCAAATCCAAGTTCTTTAGCCACCATTTCACGATCAAGCGGATAAGTCGTTCCGGCAAGTGCGCCTGAACCAAGCGGGCATACATTCATTCTGCGTTTTACATCTGAAAGACGGTCAAGGTCACGGCAGAGCATTGCCGCATATGCCATTATGTGGTGAGCGAATGTTATTGGCTGTGCTCTTTGAAGATGAGTGTAGCCTGGCATAATGGTAAGCTTGTTTTCTTCTGCCTTGTCACAAATCACCCCAATGAGTTCTTTTATCTGCTCTTCAATTGTTCCTATTTCTTTTCTGAGTGTAAGTCTTATATCAAGCGCAACCTGGTCATTTCTGGAACGTGCGGTGTGAAGCCTTTTTCCCGTGTCCCCAAGTCTTTTGGTAAGTTCACCTTCAACGAAAGTGTGAATATCTTCTGCGGTTTCATCTATCTGAAGTGCTCCGCTTTTTATATCTTTTAAAATTCCGTCAAGTCCGTCAACTATTTTTTCACTTTCGCTTTTTTCGATTATACCCGCAGCGCCAAGCATTGCTGCGTGAGCCATACTGCCTTTTATGTCTTCCTCAAACATCCTTTTGTCAAACTTAATTGAGGAGTTAAAGTCATTTGTCTCTTTCGCAAGTTCTTTTTTAAACCTGCCTTTCCAAAGCTGTGCCATAATAAAACCTTTCTCATTAATATATTGATTTAAATAAGTGCAAAATCATTGCCTATTGTTATATATAAAATTCTGCCCCCGCGTTTGCGGGGGCGTAGTTGTTATTAGTCTTTATTATTTTTTCTCTGCTCATCAAGCAAAGCTTTAACTTTGATAGGCAGACCGAAAAGATTGATAAATCCTGCGGAATCGTTCTGGTCATAAACATCGTCTGCATCAAATGTTGCAAATTCCTCGCTGTAAAGGCTGTAAGGAGATTTAACGCCTACATTTATAATATTGCCTTTGTAAAGTTTTATCTTAACATCACCGGTAACGGTCTTCTGTGTGGATTCAACGAATGCTGAAAGAGCCTCACGAAGGGGAGTGTACCACTGACCGTAATAAACAACTTCTGCAAATTTCTGAGCAACAAGGAATTTATAGTGCTGAGTTTCACGGTCAAGACAGATCTGCTCGAGTGTTTCGTGTGCTTTGTAAAGAATAGCACCGCCGGGTGTCTCATAAACGCCGCGGCTCTTCATGCCAACAAGCCTGTTTTCAACCATATCAACAATACCGCAGCCGTTTGCTCCGCCAAGTTCGTTAAGTTTTTTAACAAGTTCAACGCTGTTCATTTCTTTACCGTCAAGGGCAGTGGGAACACCTTTTTCAAAATGAATGGTTATATAAGTCGGTTTATCGGGAGCCTTTTCCGGTGATACACCCATCTCAAGGATCTCGTCATACTTAGGCTCGTTTGCCGGATCCTCAAGGTCAAGACCCTCGTGGCTAAGATGCCAAAGGTTTTTATCTTTTGAATAGTTTGTTTCCCTGTTTATTTTAAGAGGAATGTTGTGCTTTTCAGCATATTCAATCTCATCTTCACGGCTCTTGAATTCCCAAGTCTGTCTCTTATACACATCTGACGCTGCCGACGAATAGCCTTGTGTAGAT
>URIN01000086.1 GCA_900547915.1 uncultured Clostridium sp.
ACAGATTTTGTATATAATGGTCTTGTATATTCAGTGCAGGAGGTGACTTTACTGTGACAGATAAAACAATGACTTTTAAGCTGGGCGACGATCACGAGGATTACATGAGGGAAACGCTGACTCAGGTATTTGACGCACTTAAAGAAAAGGGTTATAACCCTATCAATCAGATTGTGGGATACATCTTATCTGAGGACCCGACTTATATCACTACTCACAATAATGCGCGCAGCCTTATTCGCAGAATAGACAGAGATGAGCTGCTTGCGGAAATGGTAAAGTCATACCTTAACACCTGATTGTGGCTGAGATTATTTAAAAGGAGGGTTTTACATGGCAGAAGAGAAAGAAACTTTCCTTACCTATAAGGGCAGACCTCTTGTTAGGTGCGGAAAAGAAATATACTACGGCAGTATGTCCGACCCGTATGTAGCATGCTTTCGAATCCAGTCTGAAAAAGACTTTAAGGATATAACTCTTTCCGACAAGATCATTATTCAGATTCTCAGAACGGACCCCAATTTAAGCCTTAAGGATAAGGTTGTTAAAAAAGCTGAAAAGCAAGGACTTTACAATGCTCTTGACCTTGGCTCCATATGGCTTGAAAGAGAACTTAAAAAGTGAAATGCCACATAGGCAAAGAAAATCCCCGGTTTATAAAAACCGGGGATATTTTTTTATTTCACGTTCATTCTATTTTGTTATCTTGCCTTCGCTGAGCATTTTCTCAAATTCCTCAAGAGGAACAAATTTATGCTCAAATCCGGCAGCATTATTCCAAATATCCGCATTATCGCTATGATGAACTGCATTTACGCTTGAATGAGGAAGATATACTGATGTGGCATAATATTCCTCTTTATAATCATAAACCTTCTTTTCTCTTGCAAATATAAAAGTATGGGAGGTCATTATTACAACCGTTAAAGCGGCACACGCCATGCCTAATTTAAACATATCAAATCCATACAGCTCTTTTAAATCCGCCAGAATAAGTAAATATGCAAGCATGAAAAAGAACATCATGAAAACACAGCAACGGAAGCCACAAGGTGACACTGCAAAAAACGGGGAGAAAGATAACAGCCCGAGAATAAACAATATAACCACAAGTGTGCCATGCTTTATTTTTTTAATGATATATTTAAAGATAAGAACAAACAATACGATACAGCTTACTGCATATAAAATTGCTGAAACTATAATTCCCGTAATAAATGTTTTGCTTGCTACAGAAAGATCATACGGATAATAAAAAGCGGTGTATAAAGAAACTGAAAAAGCGGGCAAATATGTTATAACTGACACTGCCACAGCGATCTTTACCTTTGTAGAAAACAAGTTCTGCTTTTTTACCGCGTATATTACAGCAATAATAATTGTTGCATAAAAGAAGATAGATATAGATAACAGGAAAAATGGATACTGCAAATTCCCGAGAACAAGTTCTACCGCATCAGAAAGACTGCCTGAAAAAATCGTTGACCTGTAAGCCGAATCAAGGTCCTTATATGTATAATACGTATAAGTTTTTGTATAATCAATAAACTTTGTAAACAGCAGTATTATTCCAAGACCTATTACAGTTGAAGAAAACAAAGCTGCCGGTGCATATGCTTTTTTATGTTTACGAATGAAAAATATCAAAAATCCAAATGCAATAACAGTATTTACAACTGCATTTGATTCAACGAACAGCTGACTTGACAGACCTAATATAAAAAGCAAAAAACAAGTCATAAAATCAGATTTGAATTTACCTTGCTCTACCCTTAGCAGAATTAGTATTGCTAAAGAAAAAAGAACAATCGGAATATAGTAATTTATAAAAGAACTCATCCATGAATATGTTTTGCTTAAAACAGGTAAAGGCTGAAGCAGCATAAAAGCCATAACATAATGGCGTGCATATTTTAGATTAATTATTTTTTCAACAATAACCGCAAGCGCAACTGTAAGCACTGTCTGCAAAGCATAAAAAAGCCCAGTGTGATTACTGAAAAACAACAAAACAGCATTGCCCAACACCCTGCCGTTTCCGTAATAAACAACATATTTGATAAACTCACTTATGCTGTGATATTCAAACTGGAATTTAAATATAAGATCATCAACCGTTGGAATAAAGAACGAACTCATCACAAACAGCATGATTATTTCAAGCACAAAGACGCAGACTGAAATCTTATCTTTTCTTGATGATTTTTTTAAACGCTCAATCAATTCAAATTCATTCCTTAATAACTTATAAATATAAAATTATCAAAAAGCCGCTCAACATATTGTGAGCGGTTTTTTGTTACTGACAAATAGATTTTACGATATTCTCCATTTCGTCCATATGCTTTTCCATATCGGCAACTAAAGTAAACTGATTACGTGCTCTTACAAGATTATGCTCAGGATATGCGATTTTAAAATATGTATCTCCGTTAATATAATCAGTTAAAAAGCGCATACCGCATTCAAATGTCATAAGCAGTGCGGAAAAAGCAAGGTTGTCCTTCTCGCATTGAGTAAGGCTCTCCCCTGCCTCAGAAAGGAATCCCTGAGCATAGGCTTTGAAATAATCAAGATCTATTGATACTTTATCAAGATCTTTTTCATCCTCTTCTGCTGTATTCGCTCCAAAACGGATAGAATCACCAAAATCATACAGAGCAAGTCCGGGCATTACTGTGTCTAAATCTATTACACATACAGCTTTTGTGCTGAACGCATCAAACATAACATTATTTAGCTTTGTATCATTATGTGTAACCCTGAGTGGGAGTTTTGATTCTTTAACAAGATCAACAAGACGAGGGCAGTAATCTTTTCTTGAGTTTACAAACTCAATCTCTTCTGGGCATTCAATCACACGCCCTGCCAAATCATTCTCAACAGCAGGCAAAAACTCATTTTCATATCTGTACTGTGTGTTATGAAAATTAGGTATAGTTTCATAAAGAGTATCCGCAGGAAAAGCAGAAAGAAGCCTTTGAAATTTGCCGAAAGCAACTCCGCTCTGCCCAAAAAGCTCTGCGCTGTCAACACTGTTGTAGCTGACTGAATCGGTAACAAAAACATAAGCCCGGTAAAAATCACCGTTTGATGATTTATAATACTTGTCGCCCGCCTTGGTCTTAATAAAATGAAGTGTTTCCCTATTCTCGTCTCCGCCGTATTTTTTTATCTCTTTTCTAAGATAAGAGGTAACGCTGAATATATTATCCATAAGATGATCTATGTCTTTAAAAACATTAGGGTTTACCTTTTGAACAACATATTTCCATTCTGTGCCGTTATCATCATAAACGGCAAGAAAAGTTGTATTAATATGGCCTGAACCGAAAAGTTCACAGCTTACAAGCCTGCCTTTAAATTCAAACTGCTTCAAAACCTCGTTAAGAATATTATCCAAAAAAACTCCTCCTCCAAGAAAAAGCCTGTTTCATAATTTTAACATAACGACAGTATTTTGTAAACCACTATTATAATAAAAAGGAAATCCCCGCCTTTCGGCAGGGATTTCAGATGAAAGGAGATATATGATTACTCTCGTCTTAAAGCGTCAATCGGACTTAACTTAGCGGCTTTTCTTGCAGGATAAATGCCGAAGAACAGGCCAACGCCGCATGAGAACAAGAGTGCAACAGCAATAATAAGAATATTGATATTTGGTTTAATATCAATTATAGAACATGCTAGGTAAGCACCTGAAATTCCTATTACAAGTCCTATAACACCGCCTATAAGACAAAGGATTATGGACTCCGTTAGGAACTGCATAGTTATTGCTTTTGTTTTGGCGCCTAGAGATTTTCGTATACCTATCTCCCGCGTTCGCTCCGTTACCGAAACAAGCATAATATTCATAACGCCTATACCGCCGACTATTAGTGAGATAGCGCCTACACAGGCTATAAAGGCGGTCAAAACGGATACGATAATATCAACCAGTTCAACATACGTTGCCATATCTTCTGCCGAATAGAGATCATTTGAATAGTTACCATGAGCAGCCTTAAGATAGTTTACAGAGGCATTTCCGATGGCGTCATTATTAGCGCCTTCCTCGCCTATTACAAACACAGAGGATACAGTAGGATCTGATCCTGTAAGCCTTGAAAGCGTTGTGCACGGAACAAAAATGGCAATTGTCATTTTGCTTCCTGTCTGGAACATTTCACTAAATCCGCTGCTTCCGCCACCCATAGTACTTATAAGGGAATCAATATCCGCAACACCGCAAAGGCGCATTTTCATAGTAGAACCAGTGGATGAAACAGTTAAATACTGACCCACAACATCTTCATAGCCAAATGCTAATTTAGCACTTTCCGTACCGATTACAGCAACAGGATTGGAAGCGTTATATTCCTCCTCAGTGAAGAAACGACCGTATTTAGCACCTTCAGGGAACATAAACTGAACATCGGAATTAACACCGATAATCATAACGGTAGCCTCTTCTGCGGAAGCGTCAATAGTTGCATTAGCAAAACCCATCATCATAGGCGAGCAATGGTCAACACCGCTGACTCTTTTTTTGATATTATCAACATCATCAAGAGTAATATAATCACTATCTTGCGCCTGAGTGGCATCCACAGATACGAGCACGGCATTTGCGCCCATATCCTCAATAAGCGATACTATATAATCACGCACTCCGGTACCTGCTCCGATAATCATAATAACAGAGCTAATACCGATAATGATGCCAAGCATGGTTAGCAGCGATCTCATCCAATTTGCGCGGATACATTTAATAGCAATTTTAAAACTTTCTGAAATATTCATATCTGAGCTCCGATTAATCCGATGTTACTCTGACCTCAAAAGTATCCTCAGTATAATCCGAGGAAGGTGTGGAAACGATTTTATCGCCCACTTGAAGTCCGCTTGTTACCTGATATACGGAATCGGAAACTGCGCCGGTTTCGATAAGAGTTTTAGTAACTGTTTTTTCTTCTTCATTATAAAGGTATACATACGTACCTGTTTTTTCTAGAATAATAGATTCAATAGGCACAGTAATGATGTTCTGATAATCACCTACTGCAATCTCAACATCAGCGTCAAAACCTGCGATGATATTATCATCTGCATTATTTACCGAAACCTGAACTTCAACGCCCGCACCTGTTGATGTAAGACTTGAAAGGCCGCTGATTCCGGCAATTGAACCAACGCTGTCAAGGATAGAGCCCGAAGAACCGCCTGTAGCAACAGGAGCCTTTGAAAGAACCTCACCTGTATATTTTCCATAGGCAGTTGTGATAGTTGCAGGCATTCCTACTTTTACCTTATGAATATCATATTCACCGAGTGAAAGCGTAACTACCATTGTATCAAGGTTTTCAAGAACCATTCCAGATGAAAGAAGACTTGTTTGCTCTCCTGGATAAATATCGCATGATGTAATTGTTCCGTCAAATGCAGCAGTCCAGCCTGCTTCAAGCTCATTGCCTGCTTCCTGAACAGAATCAAGTGCGCTCTTTGCAGTATCCATAACCTGCTTTTTAGCATATACGGTTGTGTCTGAAGAGTTGAGCTCATATATTTCTCTCTGAGCATAAAGAGCAGCAAGACGAAGTTCAAGAGCAGTCGCCTGTATATTAGGAGACGAAGCAAATGACTGACCTAACTGTGACCAGTCAACACCTGAAACAGCTGCCTCTATCATATCAACTGCAACGCCACTTTCTACAATAAGCTTAGTTTCGTCAATAATACCCTGCTGAATAGCGTCTGATACAGCCTTGCCGACTGCTTCTGCTATTTTATCAGGAGCATAAACACCGCTGGAAATAGCATCTGATACCTGCTCCATCACAATTCTGAGAAGTTCATTAGTCTGCTGAACATCATCTGAAAGAGAGGTTATAGTTTCAACAAGATCTGTAAGAGCCTGTATAGCACCTTCCATTGTAGGTGGATATGTAACAGACTCAGTAGTTGATTCTGTTGTGCTTGACGATGTTTCTGTTGGTTTTGTTGATTCCTCAGGAACTTCTGTTGAAGGCTTAGTGGTGGTTGGAATGCTCGGAAGTGTATAATCCGGCTTTACAGTGGTATAAGCAATTTCACCACCGAGTTTCTGCACCTGTTTTTCAAGATCTGCAATTTCATCGTTAACCGCTGAGAGATTAGCCTTGGCGGTTTTCTGATCATTTACAGCCTGACGGTAAGTATCCCTTGCCTGCTTATAGGTGCTGTTAAGACTGCTTATCTGAGAGTCAAGTGAGGAAGTATCAAAAGTGGCAAGCAGGTCACCCTGTTTCACCTGATCACCTGTCTTTACAAACACTTCCTTGACGGTTGCAACGGCTCCCACCTTATACTCCTTAGAAGTACCCGCAGAAACGGTGCCCGTTGCACTTACGGTTTCATTGATCTCGCCTGTACCTATAGTTGTAAGTGTTACAGCAGTCTTTTTATTGCTGCTTGCCGCTACACCTATAACAGTGCCCAAGATAGCTATAACGAGCACTACGGAAATGGCAATAATGATCTTTTTCTTTTTACCGGTTTTCTTAATTGTAGCCATTTTCAAAACCTCTGAAAAAATAAAAATATATAGGGGTGCATGGAAAATTTCGCACTTCCCCTTTAACACCCCTATAGTAT
>URIN01000087.1 GCA_900547915.1 uncultured Clostridium sp.
GGCAGCGTCAGATGTGTATAAGAGACAGCTTTTCAGCTGTTATTTCATTATAGAGTTTAATATAATTTTTGTACTCCCTTGAAAGTTCACAGGTTGCCCTGATAACCATTTCCGCTTTTTTAAGCAGTTTGTTGGGACTTTTTAAAATCTCCTCAAGGGTGTCCTGCAGGATGACCATACCTCTTGAAATGCATTCGAGAAAGAGATCTTCCTTTGTGGCAAAGTATTTATACATAAGTCCTATGCTTATACCTGCGTTTTTAGCGATAATGTTTATATTCGCGCTTTTATAACCCTTGGAGGAAAATTCTTCAATGGCGATTTCAAGTATTTCGTTTTGGCGTTCTTTTGATATTTTGTCGAATGCCTCTTTGTGGTGTATGCCTGCCATTTTAATAAATTTTGTATGTTTGCACAAAGTTTTTGCGTGCACTTGTGCAACTCATACAAATCCTCCTGCTCATCTAAGAATATATTGTAAATATACTAACACGAAATTATTAATCTTGCAAGAATTTGAACGGATTTTAACAAAAAAAATAGAAATGAGGTTTGACAAATCGTTCAAAAGTGATATACTTAAATAGAAATCTGTGTGAATAGCGGCTCACAGCATTTGAAGGGTGAGTGGCCACTCACAACGTAATTTATTTAAGGAGGAATTATCTATGGATACAAGATTTGCCATTACCGAGTATCCTGATGCAGCCGTTCTTACAGCTCAACTTGACGCGCTCATCAAAAAGCCAATCTATTCTATCAGCAGAACTGCTCTTAAAGAATATGAGGACGAGTATTTTGCAAAGAAATGCAAAAAGTCTAAGGAAATGATTGAAGAAGCAAAATCAATCATTCCCGGCGGTGTTCAGCACAACCTTGCATTCAACTATCCGTTCCCGATAGTTATGGTAAAAGCTAAAGGCAATAAGCTTTATGATATTGACGGTAACGAGTATTTTGACTTCCTGCAGGCAGGCGGTCCTACAATCATCGGTTCTAATGATGATGTTGTTAAAAATAAGGTTATCGAACTTCTTGAGGATTGCGGCCCTTCAACAGGTCTTTTCCATCCTTATGAATATAAACTTGCAAAGAAGATCTCAGAATGCGTACCTTCAGTAGAAATGTTCCGTATGCTCGGTTCAGGTACTGAGGCTTGTATGTGTGCTGTTCGTGTTGCACGTCTTGCAACAGGTCATAAGAATGTTATTAAAATGGGCGGCGCTTATCACGGCTGGTCAGATCAGCTTGCTTGGGGCATGCGTGTTCCCGGAACACTCAATATGCAGTCTCACGGCGTTCCGCTTTTCGTATTCAAGCATACTCAGGAATTTTTCCCGAATGATCTCAAGAGCCTTGAAAAGAAGCTTATCATCAACAAATTCCGCGGCGGCACAGCTGCTGTATTCATTGAGCCATGCGGCCCTGAATCAGCAACTCGTCCTGTTGATAAAGACTTCCCGAAGGGCGTTCAGGCACTTTGCCGTAAATATGGCGCTCTGCTTGTTTGCGATGAAGTTGTTACAGGTTTCCGTATCGGTCTTTCAGGTGCACAGGGTTATTACGGAATCGATCCCGATATCACAATCTTCGGTAAGATCATTGCCGGCGGTTACCCGGGCGCAGGCGGCATAGGCGGCCATAAAGAAGTTATGAAGTATCTCGGTGCCGGTCTTGATAAGGCTGAGGGCAAGAAGATCCATAAGGCAATGTGCGGCGGCACAATGGCTGCTACTCCTATTTCATGCTGCGCTGGTTACACAGTAATCTGTGAGATCGAAAAGAGAAATGCTTGCCAGGTTGCAGGTCATATGGCTGATCGCCTTGTTAAGGGCATTAATGAGTCAATCAAGAAGTATGACCTTCCGTTCGTATGCTACAATATCGGCTCAATCTGTCACCTTCACACTGTTGCTACAATGCACTTCAAGGTTGATTGGAAGAGACCGTGGACTATTCCGCATGTACTTAAGCAGACAGGTCTCCGCCAGACAGAGATGCAGTATATGGGTGCTGCTTATATGGCAGAGGGTCTTGTAACTCTTGCAGGTTCACGTCTTTACACTTCAGCTGCTTATACTGAAGAGGATATTGACGAGTGCGTTCGCCGCTTTGACAAGGTACTTTCAAAGTGCGAAAAAATTGATTACTAATTGAATTATCCTAAGGGCGGTTTACAGCTGTTTACCGCCCTTATCGGCTTTTAATGAATAATGTGAAAACAGGCGGAGTTAGTAAACAGCGCAATTTTCACGTTTATTTCTTTTAAGGGGAAAGGAAAAATATGGCTTACGAAATTGAAGAAGCAAAAAGACTTGTTATCGAAGCAGGAAAAAAACTGATTGAAACCGGCCTCATTGCTCGCACATGGGGCAATGTTTCCGCTCGTATTTCAGACACCCAGTTCGTTATTACTCCGTCGGGAAGAGCATATGAAACTCTTACACCTGATGAGATTGTAGTTGTTAATATTGACGATTGCTCATATGAGGGAGATATAAAGCCTTCATCAGAAAAAGGTGTTCATGCCGCTGCTTACAGGCATCATCCAACTGTTGATTTTGTTATCCACACTCATCAGAAGTATGCCACTATCGTCAGCATAACAGGCATGGAGATAAGAAATGTTTACAGCGATTTAAGACCTGTTCTTGGTGATAAGGTGCCTGTTGCCGATTATGCCATGTCTACAACAGAGTCTCTTCGTAAAAAGGTAGAAACATGCATTATGATGAATCCATCTGCAAGGGCAATCATGCTTATGCATCACGGCACTTTGTGTATGGGGGATTCTTATGAGCATGCTTTTGAGCTTGCTGATAAACTTGAAGAATGCTGTAAGCGCGTGGTAAAAGATAATTATATGCGTTATGCGTGGGCAAATAAATATAATGAGGAAGATAAACTTAACTTCTATCTTAAAAAGGTAGGCGCCGGCTCAATGCCGCAGTCTATCTGCGATCTTGGCTCATCAGTGAGAAACGGTAATATGTTTACTCTTACAGTCGGCGGAGAAACAATAGACGTTGATCTTGAAACATGCCTCGGTATTAACGGAATTGCACCAAAATGTGCAAAGATTCACAAAGCTATCTATGATAATCAGAATGTTACTATCATCAAGCATATCTCGGACCCTTATGCAGTTGCTTATTCCTGCACGGGCGAAGATATGATTCCTATGATTGATGATTTTGCACAGATCGTTGGCATAGATGTTAAGAACTGCGCATGGATAGACGGTGATACTGATGAGTGCGCAGCTAAAATAGGTAAGGCTGCATCCGGCAGAAATGCTGTTCTTATTGACGGTAACGGAGCTCTTGTTTTCGGAAACAGCGAAGGCGATATGCAGGCTCTTGAAATCATTATGGACAAGGGATGTGAGGCTGCTGTTGATGTTAACCTCTTTAATCGTGAGCATTATGTTCCCAAAATGGAATGTTTCCTTATGCGCACGGTTTACCTTGCAAAATACTCCAAGCAGATCAATAAATAATCTGACTGTTAATAGTTTGTAAAATTTAACACATATTACCATTTGCAAATTGATTTTTGACGAAAAATGTGTTATAATATATAACGATATGAGGGAGTAGTTCCGCACTTACAGTGTGCGCTAAATCAACATCCTGCTTAATAAGCTGGTTTAGTTTTAAAGAATGAGACTCGTATACGGTAGGAAATACTGTATACGGGTCTTTTGTTTTAATATTGCTCCTTTATCAGCGTATTTTCGGTTGCTGCCACGGAAATACTGCATTATATAGGCAGCAGGAAAGGCATGTGAATAAAATGAAGGAATATCTGCAGGACGCCGAATTAGTTCTAAAAGAACAAAACAGTTCGGAAACAGGCATTTCTCAGGATGAAGCACGGAACCGTCTTGAGAAAAACGGTAGAAACAAATTGCAGCAGGGCAAAAAGGAATCTATTATCCATAAGTTCCTTATGGAATTTACAGATCCTATGACAATAATTCTTATAGTTGCCGCTGTTGTGTCGGCAATTACCTCAGCTTATGAAAAAGAATTTCCCGCAGATGTGATCATAATTCTTTTGGTTGTTCTGATCAACGCTGTTTTAGGTGTGTATCAGGAAACAAAGGCAGAGAAGGCAATTGATGCTCTTCAGGAAATAGCCGCGGCAAAAAGCAAGGTTAAGCGTGACGGTAAACTGGAAACTGTACCGTCAGAGGAACTTGTTACCGGTGATGTTGTTGTGCTTGAGGCAGGAGACAGTGTTCCTGCCGACTGCCGTATATTAAACAGTGCTTCTATGAAGATAGAGGAGTCGGCGCTTACCGGTGAATCTGTGCCTGTAGACAAGCAGTCACAGCCTCTTGAAGGCGAAGGCGAAATTCCGCTCGGAGACCGTACAAACATGTGCTATATGGGCTCAAATGTCGTTTATGGTCATGGTGAAGCGGTAGTTGTTGCAACGGGTATGGACACCGAAATGGGCAAAATAGCAGGCGCGCTCAATGATGCAAAAGACGGAGAAACACCGCTTCAGATAAAGCTCAATCAGCTTTCTAAGGTGCTTTCTTACCTCGTTCTCGGAATATGTGTAGTTATTTTTGCTATTGATATTATAAGAAATGTCACAAGCGGTCAGACACTCACATTTGATTCGATGCTTGATACGTTTATGGTTGCGGTTTCTCTTGCCGTTGCCGCAATTCCTGAGGGTCTTGCAACAGTTGTTACCATCGTGCTTTCAATCGGCGTAACAAAGATGAGCAAGCGCAATGCAGTGGTGCGCCGTTTGACTGCGGTTGAAACTCTTGGTTGTACTCAGGTCATTTGTTCTGATAAAACAGGTACACTGACACAGAATAAAATGACGGTTACCGATTTCAGGGGTGACGGCGAAAAACTGATAGCTCAGGCAATGGCTCTGTGTTCTGATGCCGTACTTGAGGATGGAACAGTTAAGGGAGAGCCTACAGAGGCAGCACTTGTTGAGTGGGCGAAAAAGCTTGATATGCCCAAAAATGAACTCGAACTTGAATTTCCCCGTGTTGCGGAAGCACCGTTTGACTCTGAAAGAAAAATGATGTCAACAGTTCATTCATCTATTAACAAGGGCTTTATCCAGTATACAAAAGGCGCTCCTGATGTTATTCTCGGAGCTTGTAAGCAGGCTCTTGTCAACGGCAAAAGAGTGCCTATGACTGATGAGGTCAAAGAGCAGATACTTGCTCAAAACAAGGAGATGGCTGATAAGGCACTTCGTGTTCTTGCTGTTGCAATGAAAGCGTATAACGAACTGCCTGAAGATACTTCGGCGCAGGCGCTTGAAAAGGATCTGTGTTATATTGGCCTTGCCGGAATGATAGACCCGATACGTCCCGAGGCGCTCGCGGCAATTAAAGAAGCTAAAGAAGCGGGTATCAGACCTGTAATGATTACGGGAGACCATAAGGATACAGCAGTTGCAATTGCAAAGGAACTTGGTATTGCTCAGGATGAGTCCCAGGCTGTAACCGGCGTTGAATTAAACTCAATTTCAGATGAGCAACTTGAAAGAGACATTGAAAAATACAGTGTTTATGCCCGTGTTCAGCCGGAGCATAAGGTAAGAATAGTTAACGCTTGGCGTAAAGACGGTAAAGTAACTGCTATGACGGGTGACGGCGTAAATGACGCTCCGTCTATCAAAAATGCCGATATCGGTATAGGTATGGGTATTACAGGCACTGATGTAACAAAGAATGTTGCCGATATGGTGCTTGCGGACGATAATTTCGCAACTATCGTTTCAGCAGTTGAAGAGGGCAGAAGAATATATGACAACATCAGAAAGTCAATTCAGTTCCTGCTTTCCTCAAACCTTTCTGAAGTGCTCACAATCTTTATTGCAACTCTTGCAGGCTTTGTTGTGCTTGAACCTGTTCATCTGCTTTGGATAAATCTTATTACGGACTCTTTCCCTGCAATGGCACTCGGTGTTGAAAAGGGAGAACCTGATATAATGAAACGTGCCCCAAGAAACAGTAAAGACGGTGTCTTTGCCGGCGGAATGGGAATTGATGTTGCATGGCAGGGATTGATGGTATCTGTTGTTACTCTTCTTGCGTATTATGCAGGAATGCACTTGGCACACGGAACTGCTGATTTCGTTCATCAGAACGGAATGACTATGGCGTTCCTTACTCTGTCACTTGCAGAGATTTTCCATTCGTTTAATATGCGTTCAAGGCGCGAATCTATTTTCAGGCTTAAATCACACAATAAATATCTCTATGCAGCTATGGGTATGAGCCTTGTTCTTACTACTCTTGTGATTTATGTGCCGTTCCTTGCAAACGCATTTGACTTTGCTGCTATTTCCGCCTTGGAGTACGCTATATCCGTTTTACTTGCCTTTATGGTAATTCCGATTGTTGAACTTGTAAAACTTGTTCAGCGGAAACTGGATGGCCGTAAGAAGAAAAAACAGTCATATGACGCAAGTAATGAAAATGGTATAAACTAATAATTCAAATAATTAACCTCACGCCCCGCTCATTTATCTGAGCGGGGCTTTTTATGCTGTCTCTTATACACATCTCCGAGCCCACGAGACGGACTCCTATC
>URIN01000088.1 GCA_900547915.1 uncultured Clostridium sp.
CTACACAAGGCTATTCGTCGGCAGCGTCAGATGTGTATAAGAGACAGTATAATATCTTTAGAAAAAAATTACTGCCGTACAAAACGGAGGATCTGTTTAAATGATTGAAAGAGTTACAAAAGACAATCTTGAAGAATACGAAAAATTTATCAAGGAGCACCCGAAGGGACTGTTCCAGCATTCGTCTAAATGGGCAAAAGTAAAGTCTGCCTGGAAGTGGGAAGCAATAATGCTCAAAGACGAAAACGGAAATATCAAAGGTGCAGCAGCTGCACTGATACGATTTGTTCCCGTTATCAAATACTCGCTGTTTTATGTATGCAGAGGTTTTGTGGCTGATGAGGACGACTTTGAAACATTTGACAAGCTTTTTGACGGAATCTTAAAGCTTGCAAAAGAATATAAGGCGTACTGCATAAAGATTGACCCCGAAATCACTGTTCAGAACGCAGCTTACAAAAAGCATCTCATTGAAAAAGGTTTTGTTGAACTTAACCCGGGCTGTCTAGACTTTGAAAATGTTCAGCCGCGTTTTGTTTACTGTTTTGACTACAACAATATGACCGAAGATGAGCTTATGCTCACCTTTAAACCCGATTACAGAAACAGAATTAGAAAAGCACCGAAAAAAGGCGTTGAAGTTAAAATAATGGGCACCGAAGCTCTTGACGATTTCGTTAGAATTATGCAGGAAACAGGAGAGCGTGACGGCTTTTCAACAAGACCCAAGTGGTATTTTGAAAAGATACTCAACTGCATGGGTGATGACGCAAGGCTGTATATGGCATATTATGAGGGTCAAGCTATTGCAGGCACGATAGCCATAAAATGGGGCAAGAACGTTGTTAAATACCAGTACGGCGCTTCATCAAATGCTCACAGAAACGTTTACCCAAACTATGCTTTGCAGTGGGCGATGATGAAATGGGGCCTTGAAAACGGATGTGAAGTTTATGACTTCGGCGGTATCAGCGGCGACTGCCAGAACCCGGACAACCCGCATTACGGTCTGTGGAGATTTAAGCACGGTTTCGGCGGCTATATGAAAGAATTTATCGGCGAATTTGATTATGTCATCAATAAGCCAGTTTACAAGCTTTATAATCTTGCTATGGAGTTAAAAAAGAAGTTAAGATGAGCAGATATATAATCGAAAAAGACAAACTTATAGAAAATATTGAATTTGTTAAGAAAAAAGCAGGAGTACCCGTAATCGGTGTTGTAAAAGGCAACGGCTACGGTTTCGGAATAAAGGAACTTACAGGTGTCCTCAAAGAATGCGGAATTAATTTCTTTGCTGTTACTGAAGTAACCGACATTCCCGTTCTAAAAGAAATTCTCAGCGAAGATGACAGCATACTAGTTATGCGCTCCACGTGTATAGAAAACGAAGCAAAGCAGATTGCCGCAAACGGCTGTATAGCCACAATAGGTTCTGAAGAAGCATGCCGTGTTATTCAGAGTGTTGCTCAATCTCTGAACATCAAAGTAAAATGCCATCTTAAAATAGACACCGGAATGGGCAGATACGGATTTATGCCGAGTGAAATCAGCAAGGCACTGAAATGCTACGAAATGCCCAACCTTGAATTCTGCGGTATCTACACACATTTTTCAAGCGCTTTCAGAAATCCCGAACTCACAAAGGCTCAGTTGACTTTGTTTAAAGACTGCATTGAGCAAATAAAAAAAGCGGGATACGAAACGGGCATTGCGCACTGCGCAAACTCCCCCGCCCTGCTTAACGTTGAGGGCGTTTCAATGGACGCAGTTCGCATAGGTTCCGCATTTACAGGCAGAGTTATCACAAAGGCAAAGACACCGCTTCACAGGCTCGGAAGTCTTGAAGCAGAAGTGGTTGACATCAAGACCGTACCGAAAGGATATTCAATTGGATATAACGGTCTTTTCAAGACTGAAAGAGAAACGAAGATTGCTATCGTTCCTATCGGTCATTATGACGGTTTTGGATTGCAAAAAGAACGAGAAACTGCAGATTTGAGATCTGTTCTTTCAGCCGCAAAACAATACGCCAAGAAAAAACAGATGTATATGAGAATTAACGGCAGAATGTATCACGTTATCGGCGAGATAGGACTTTCACACACTGCTGTTGATATTACTGGTTCCGATATAAAGGCGGGCGATATTGCAAGCGTAGACATATCACCGCTTATGGTAAATCCGAGACTTGAAAGAAGATATATATGAAAAAGAGGTCTGAACTATTGTTCAGACCTCTTTTATTTTCATCAAGAGTTATATAAAAAGCTGTTATTATTTTAGAAATCACTGTGACCTGAAAGATATTCAGCGGCGAAGTGAACAGCAACAGCTCCGTCAGCCGCCGCTGTAATGATCTGTCGAAGAGGTTTAGTGCGAACATCGCCAACAGCGTACACACCGTCTATATTTGTGTGGCAAGTCTCATCTGCAACAATATAACCCTTATCATCAAGTAAAACAGCGCCGTCAAAAATATCAGTAACAGGTTTTCTGCCTATACTTACAAATATGCCGTCTGCTTCCACTTTATTTTCCTGCTGTGTTTCTATATTTTTAATTATTGCGCCGTTAATCCTTTCTTCAGCTGTAAATTCAGTTGGTACACTATTCCAAAGAACCTCAACATTTTTAGCATTTAAAAGAGGTGTAACAAGTATCTTCTCAGCTCTGAAAGCATTTCTGCGGTGAACTACATAAACTTTTTTTGCAAATCTAGCAAGAAAAAGAGCATCTGCAACAGCGGTATTTCCACCGCCAATTACCATAACGGTTTTATCCTTGTAGAATCTGCCGTCACAGTGAGCGCAGTAATGAATTCCTTTTCCTATATACTCACGCTCATTTTTGATACCGAGTTCATTCGGGTCTGCACCCGTTGATATAACAACTGTTCTCGAATAATATATGTTTTTAGATGTATTTACAGATTTAATATCATTTTTAAGATTTACTGAATTCACCTGTTCAAGTATTGTTTTAACACCGAAGCGCTCTGCACCGCTTTTCATTTTCATACCGAGAGTAAAACCGTCTATCCCCTCATCAAAGCCGGGATAATTATCAATAACATCAGTCAGAGCCATTTGTCCGCCTGCCCCTGCCTTTTCTATCAGCACAGTATCAAGACCTGCACGCGCTGCATAAAGCGCCGCTGTATAACCTGCAGGGCCTCCTCCTATTATAATCATATCATAAACATGTTCCATATAATTACCTCCTTTACAATTCTTATTATACTCACATACTTTTTATTTTTCAGTGACCATATCACATTAGAAAGAAATTGACATAAATAAAAAAACGGAGTATATTTTTGTTATAACAAATTCGGAGGTAAATTATGAAAATAGCAGTAACATATGATAATGGTAATATCTTTCAGCATTTCGGAAAAACACAGCAGTTTAAGATATATGAAATTGAGGAAGGAAAAATCTTAAACAGCGAAATTGTTGACACCAACGGAACCGGACACGGCGCACTTGCCGTATTTCTGAAAGCATTAAGAGTAAAAGTTCTCATCTGCGGCGGCATCGGTGCAGGCGCCCAGAACGCACTTGCAGATGCAAAAATAGAACTTTTCGGCGGAGTAAGCGGAAGTGCAGACGAAGCGGCGGAAGCCTACGCAAAAGGAGAACTCAAATTCAATCCAGACATCAAGTGCGACCACCACTCAGAACATCACGCAGGTTCTGAATGCGGTCACGGCGGTTGTTCTGGTCACAGCTGCAAATAGGATTAATGAAAAAGCGCACCTTTGCAGGTGCGCTTATGTTTAAGGTGAGCTTTATGGAAAAATCAATTTTTGAACCTTATCTGAAAGAAATATTTCCGTTTTGGAACAATATTCCGCAAGCAGACAGAGATATTATATGCAACAATACACATGCCTTAACATACACCAAAGGCTCCATCATTCACGATGGCTCTGACTGTTCAGGGGTAATTCTTGTTCGCACAGGCTGTATAAGAGTATACATAGATTCAGAAAACGGAAAGGAAGTTACACTTTACCGTCTGTACCCTGGTGACATCTGTATGCTCT
Source organism: uncultured Clostridium sp. (assembly GCA_900547915.1). GTDB lineage: Bacteria > Bacillota > Clostridia > Oscillospirales > Acutalibacteraceae > Eubacterium_R. The sequence continues at coordinate 4,052 of URIN01000088.1, forward strand.
CAGCATCATGTGTAATTCAGGCTGTTACTTTTGATGTAACTATCAACGCTGAAGAAAACAGCGAATGTTTTGTAATCAGCCCTCAAGCTTTCTCAAAAGTATCTGAAAATAACCCACAAATTAAAATCTTTACGCTTGAAACTGCTGTAAGCAGATTTTCAGACGTAATGTGGGTAATGCAGCAGATCTTGTTTATGAGCACTGACAAACGCCTTGCTGTGTTTTTAGTTGACGAATCTGCAAGAACCGGCAGCGATACAATTGAACTGACGCACGAACAAATTGCAAAATACATAGGTTCGGCACGTGAAGTTGTTACAAGAATGCTTAAATACTTTTCAACCGAAGGAATAGTTGAGGTATCCAGAAAAGGTATAAAAATCACAGATAAGGATAAGCTGAGAAAATTAACCCTCTAACATTTCAAGAATCTGTTCTTTAGGTCTTGCGCCGGCTGACTGCTCAACTATCTGACCGTTTTTCATTACAACAAGTGTAGGAATTGTTGTTACTCCAAAAGCCTGAGCAAGCTGTGGCTCTTCATCTACATTTATTTTTCCTACAAGATACTGATTGTTTTCCTCCGCAATCTCATCAACAAGAGGAGACACCATTCTGCAGGGACCGCACCAATCAGCATAGAAGTCAAGGAGAACTGTTTTCTCACTATTTTTTACAGAATCAAAATTATTTAAATTTACCTTTAATACTGACATATTAAATCATCCTTTCTTTTGTTTGTGATGTTATTATAACCCTTAATTACATAAAATTCAGTGACTAAATCACAAAATTAAAAGCCTGTGCGTTAAGCACAGGCTTTTTAATGTTTAAATATATCAAGAACCCTTTTTTCAAGTCTTTTTTCATAAAGAAACAAATATTTTTTTAGCAACAGGTCATACAGAATAAATACAATATTCATCAGGACAACAAAAAGCACCAGCATAGCAACTGAAAAACCGCCGTCTTCAAAAAACGGAATTCCAAATACAAAATACGCAATTAGTTCAACAACAGTTACGGCTATATTAAAAATTAAAAATTTAATTATCGCTTTGACCGGTTTTATTTTAATTTTATCAATGTTTCCTTTTATTATAGGATAGTAGCCGAAAAAGAGCGCATACATAAGCACGGTTTCTTTATCCGGAACAATAAAAATTGAAATTATGCTTGTTGCTATATACACAAACCAAGCGCAAGAACCAGAAAAAGTTTTCTTAATCATAATTATCAGCACGCCGAGCACCATTGGTACAACATACGTAAAAACATAAAATAGACTTCCGCAGAACATAAGAGCAACAGACAGTGCTGCGGCTACTCCGCTTACTGCGGCTTTCACGGATTGTTTCATAAAATCACCTGCCAAAAATATACAAAAAATATGTATTTATTGTAAATTATTCGTAAATTGTTGTGTTCTATATTCAAAATAATATTTACTTTTTAAAAAAAAATATATATAATAAATAAAAAGTGCTTTAAGAGGTGTCTGTTAATGATTAAAAAAATTAGCGCTGTTTTTTTGTGCGTATGCCTTGTTTCATGCGTTTTTGCAGCCTGCAGTAAAGACGGTGAAAACACTGATGAAGCCGGTGGACTTCAGGACAGTGTGGTAGATTACGGATTCGAGGTAGACGAAGAAGGCAATACCGTTGCTGTTATTTACGAAGACGGAAAAGCCTATGTTCTTGACGCAGATGGAAATATTACAAATAAAACAATAGATAATCCAAAAAACATGCCTAATAACAACGGCAAATCTGATAATTCTTCCGGAAACAGCAATGAGGCTCCCAGTTCAGGGCCAACCACCGTACCGGACAGAGGCGATATAGACAACAATACGGGCGGTGCGGAAGGAACAACAGATTCTGAACTTACCACACTGCCGTTAGACAAGGATCAAGTACCTAACACTTCAGCTTCAGGTGATCCTGTTAAATTCAGCGACAGCGATATAAAAATTATTACAAATATGTTAGAGGTTCCCTATCTCTATACTGAAAACTTTGAAAGTAACCAGAATGTTCCTATCAGTGTTGCAACGCACGTTGCGTGCTGGATGCTTCAGAGGCAAAACCTTGACACCAACACATTTGCCAGCGGTCCTGTTGTAATTGAATTATTCAACTATTTTGCAAAAACAGTTATTTCATTCAAAACAGAATGCAACACTTATACCGCAGATAACGCTGTTAACCCTGCACCAATCAGATACAACAGCAACAACGATACATTTACAATTACCGGCAGTTCTTATGAAAACCATACACATACTGTAAATATAAAAGAAATACAGTCCCTTGGAAACAATAACTACTATAAAGTTATTGCAAATGTAAAGGGTATAGATTCAAGCTGCAAAAAGACTTCCGTGGTAGCTGTAATCCAGAAAAACAAGCTTGACACATCACTTGGATTTTCGATTAAAGCTTTACAATGGAAATAAATTCCATATAATGAATATTCTAAAAAATGAGCTGTACAAACTGTCTC
>URIN01000089.1 GCA_900547915.1 uncultured Clostridium sp.
GAGATAGGAGTCCGTCTCGTGGGCTCGGAGATGTGTATAAGAGACAGCTGATAGGTTCTGTGTTTTTTCGTTTATATATTTATTTAAATTGAAATAACTTGCCGTCTGTGCTATTTTCAAAGATATTTCTTCATTATTAAGCCCTTTGCTTTCAAGGGAAAAAGCAAGTTCACCTATGACAGTATCAGTTATAATATTGCTTTCGATATTCTGACCGACAAAGCCTATTTCTGCCTGCTCAACGCTGATACTCCCGTTTACTTCTCCGTAAGGAGCAATCTCTTTTTTCAGCAGTCGCAAAAGGGTACTTTTGCCGCTGCCTGATCTGCCGCAGAGCAAAACAAGTTCTCCCGGGCGAACAGCCATATTCACATCTGAAAGGGCATTTTCATCACTGCCGGGATATCTGAATGTTAAATTTTTGACTTCAATAACCGCCATCTGATATCCTCCGACAGGTCTGTTACAAGCGGCATAAGGCACAAAACAAGCCACAAAACAAGCACTGGAATGTTCACACCCGAAATCCGCAGATTATCATAATATTCAAAATCAAACGCTCCGCGCACCATAGCATACACCTGAACTGCACAAAGTACCGCCGAGATAACAATAAACACAGCATCGGCAGATCTGAATTTATATGGTGAATAGTGGCGCATACCTTTTTTAAATCCTCTGGCGCGCATTGTCTGAGCTGTTTCTATACTCTGTTCAAGTGAAATTGAAACGAGCGCTGAAAAGCGGCGCATAGTGTTTTTCAGTCCTTTTGTTTCATTGCCTATTCCCTGCTGTGCTTCTTTAAGATCTGACGCTGTTTTTATCATCAGCGGCAGAAAACGAAGTGATGTTGAAAATGTAAGCACCAGATTAGGCGCAAATCTACCGAAAAGCGCCGTAAATTTTTCACTTGTAATTATCTCAGAATACGCCGAAAACCAAACTATTACAGCACATAGCATCACACCTATGCAAGCACCGTAAACAAGCGGTTCGAGTGAAAAAGCAACGTCTGCAATAGTAAATAGCACGGTTTGCCCGTATCTGCAGAAAAGCATATTAAAAACAGCCGCAAGAATAATTACAGGCATTGCAAATTTAAGTTGTGAGGCAGTGCGTCTTACGCCGAGTAGGCGCAAACTGTAAAGCAAAGCGCACACCAAACTTGCCGCCGAATGCACAGGGTTTATATACACAAGTGTAACGGCAATTACAAATATAAAAAAGAGGAGGCAGACGGCGGGATGAAACTTTGAAAACCTATCCATATCTGCTCCTCCGAAAAAATCAAAACTCTATTCCGCGGCGAGCTGTCATTCCCTTATCATAAGGGTGACGCTCCTTGCGCATAAAAGTTATATAATCCGCTTTATCCCAAAGCGGCTCGCACTTTGAGTGGCCTGTAATCACATACTCCTTTTCGGGGCAGAAAGACAGATTATGAACATAACTTTCACCCAGAAGCGGCAGCACATCAAGAAATTCATCAAGAACTATTACATCAGCATCATTGGAAAAAGCGCTGTCAACGGCACACTTTGCCCATTCGGCATATTTGCTCTTTTCCTGCTGGGTCATATTGAAAAGGAATGGTAATTTATCCGGATTTCGGTAAAACCCGATATCACATTTCGCAAGGCGTTCAGCAGAACTGTTATCCTTTAAAAACGAATAAAAAGCAACTGTTTTTCCTGCGCCACAAGCACGAAGCGCAAGCCCCAGCGCAGCAGACGTTTTCCCTTTTCCGTCTCCGTAATAAATGTGAATCATCTGATTCTTACATCCTGCTTTGTTTGGAATCTGTATCCGTACTGATCAAGAATATGCATTTTATTCAGAGCTATCATTGTGCCCTTTGAAACGCAGAGTTCGGCACGAGGCGCAATAGTAACATCAAGATCAAGTGCCTGTGAAAACAATTTATCGATGCCATAGATCTCAGAACATCCGCCAGTGAGTATGACACCGGAATCCTTTATATCCGCAACAAGCTGCGGAGTTGTGCGCTCAAACAAAACTGACGCAGCACCTGTTAATTCTTCAAACAGCGGTTTCAGGCATTCATATATTTCATTTCCGCTTATCTCAACAACGCACGGCATACCGGAAAACATATCGCGCCCCTTTGCCTGCATGCTTACGTCTTCCTCACGTTCAACAGCTCCGGCAATGCGGTTTTTAATCTCCTCAGCCATTCTTTTGCCTATAAGAACGCCGTACTTTTCACGCATATAGCGGGTTATTTCCTCATCAAAAGTATCGCCAGCCACACGCAGGGTATCTATTTGACTCATACTGCCCTGGCTGATTACCGCCATATCTGTTGTACCACCGCCAATATCTATAACAAATGCACCCGTAGGCTGAAGAGGGTCTATTCCTGCACCGAAAGCGGCGCAGAGCGGTTCCTCAACAAGGCACACAGATCTTGCACCCGCTGTTATTATAACTGAGATTAGCGTACGCCTTTCAACATCCGTTGCAAGAGCGGAAACAGCCGCAACCACACGCGGTTTAAAGATACTTTTCTTGATTATTTTATTAATAAAAAACTGCACCATACGGCAGGCGATGGAATAATTCGTTATCGCTCCGCCAACTATAGGCTGAATTACAGATACTCCGCTCGGCTCTCTGCCCTCAAGATAATATGCTCTTCTGCCGGCATAAAGGATCTTTTCGGTTTCCGTATCATACGCAACATATGACGGCTCGTTAACTACAACCCCTTTGCCTGGCACGGAGATAACTATTGAGCTTGTGCCGAGATCTATTCCCAAATCATAACCGAACATAATTTCATTCCTTAATATATCAGCCCGCGCCGCATAACGCGGGATTATAAATATCATATAAATGTTACTGTAAAAATAGGTCGTTGTCAACAGTTAAAAAATGAAGAAGCGCGCTGTAGCGGCGGCTTTTTTTGTCATTTTCAACCATTGCCCTGACATTGTTTTCTGTGCCTACAAGAACTATAAGTTTTTTGGCTCTTGTGACTGCCGTGTAAAACAGATTTCTGTATGCAAGTTTCTGCGGTGTAGCCACAACAGGTATCACTACGCCGTCAAACTCCGAACCCTGACTCTTATGTACAGTCATAGCATATGCCAGTTCAAGTTCGTTTATATTTTCAACAGAATACATTGCCTCGCGGTCATCAAATTTAACATTGATTATATCCGCAGCACGGTCAATGCGTGTAAGTATCCCGATATCCCCGTTAAAAACGCCCATACCGTTGTCATCTGCTTTGAACCAAGGAATATCGTAATTGTTTTTTATCTGCATTACTTTATCACCCTCACGAAGGTTATACCCTCGCGAAACAATCTCGTTTTTACCTCTTTCGGGCGGATTAAGCTGCTTTTGCAGCATTATATTTATATTTTGCGAACCAACCTCACCTATTTTGCTGGGACAAAGAACCTGTAAATCAGTAATAGGATCCATTCCGTAAGCTGCAGGCAGTCTGCGTGTAACAAGATCAACGATCTTGCGGCAGGCGGAAAGCGGAACGCTTTCATGCATCATAAAGAAATCAGAATCTGCACTGTTATCTGTGGTAACGGGCATTTCTCCCTTTACAACCCGATGTGCATTTGTAACAATCAGACTTTGCATCGCCTGACGAAATATCTTATCCAGCTCAACTACCGGAATAAGTTCGCTTTTTATCAAATCGCTTAACACATTTCCTGCGCCAACGGGAGGCAGCTGATCTTTATCGCCAACCATAATGAGCCTTGCTCTAAGCGGCAAAGCGTCGAGCAGCGCGTCAAAAAGGAAAATATCCACCATAGAAAGTTCGTCAACTATTACTGCGTCCACATCGAGAGGATTTTTGCGGTTGTGCACAAAAACAGGAGTGTCACTACCGTCTCTATATTCAACCTCAAGCAGCCGATGAATGGTTTTCGCCTCACAATCGGTAAGTTCCGTCATTCGCTTAGCCGCTCTTCCTGTAGGAGCCGCAAGCGCAACCTCCAAACCTCTGTTTTGCATTAGAGTAATGATACCTTTTACGGTAGTCGTTTTACCCGTACCGGGGCCACCCGTCAAAATAAGCGAGCCTTTATTTACAGCAATCTCTATTGCCTGACGCTGTTTTAAATCAAACTCAATATCATTTGCTTTTTCAAATGCATATATTTCCGCACCCGAAATTTCACTCTGCTGAGGAGGGTAACTGACAAAAACTTTAATTCTGTCTGCAATATCCTTTTCGGCGTTGTACGCCTGTGGTGTGAACAGAAACTGACGTCCTTCTATATCCTCGGAAATCAGACGATGATATTCAATAGCATCATCAACAGCAATCTCAGCAATATCATCAGAACAGGACAGATATGATTTTGCAGTTCTGACAACAGACTCTCGCGGGAGGCAGGTGTGGCCGTTTGAAATGTTGTAATCAACTATATGCTCGACAAGTGACTGTGCACGTAATCCGGGGGAGACAGGCTCATCAAGTTCTTCTGCGATATCTTCAGCCCGGTCAAAATCATAAATTCCCGCAGCAACAAAATCATACGGGTTATCGTCAAAAACCTCAACAGCATTTTCGTGAAAAAAATTATACGCGTCAAAAGCTTCTTTATGTGTAAGACCTCTTTGTTTGAGTTCTTCTATAGTTTGGCGTGAAGAAAATTTTTCTATAAAGCTTCGCTGTATCTTTCTTGCGGCAGGTTTACTTATTCCTTTAATAGATGCAAGGCGGTCAATATCTTTTTCAATAACGTCAAAAGATTCAGAGCCGAAAGCATTTACTATTTTCTCCGCGGTTGCCCTTCCTACGCCTTTGATTATTCCGCTTGAAAGATAACGCAATATACCGGCTTCGTCCTGCGGCAACGTTTCCGTAAGAGTTTCTGCTTTAAACTGTCTGCCATATGATGGGTGAACAGTCCATTCGCCTGTTGCCTCTATCTGGGAGCCAACAGCAAGCTGTGAAAAGTTACCAACTACGGTAATACCTTCGTTATCACACAATATTTCCATAACGGTATAACCGTTATCCTGATTGTAAAAGGTAATTTCCTCTACGGTGCCTTTTATAGATTCAAGCTTATTTTCAGCCATAAATTTCACCTTTAAAATTGTACCATAATTGATTTAAAAAATAAAGGCGGCAGATAATTTTTTTAAAGCTGTAATACATTTTATCTAATCCAAAAACATTATTTAAACGCAAAAAAAAGAGCAGTCCGAAGACTGCTCTTAATTTAAAGTTAATTACTCGTCGATCTCTGTTACAACGCCTGAACCTACTGTTCTGCCGCCTTCACGGATAGCGAAACGAAGACCCTTTTCGATAGCGATAGGAGTGATAAGCTCAACATCCATAAGAACGTTATCTCCGGGCATGCACATCTCTGTGCCTTCAGGAAGAGTGATAACACCAGTAACGTCTGTTGTTCTGAAATAGAACTGAGGACGATAGTTGTTGAAGAAAGGTGTATGACGGCCGCCTTCATCCTTAGTCAGTACGTAAACCTGGCCCTTGAACTTGGTGTGAGGATGAATTGAACCGGGCTTTGCAAGAACCTGTCCTCTCTGGATCTCAGTTCTCTGTACACCACGAAGAAGTGCACCAACGTTATCGCCGGCCTGTGTGAAGTCAAGAGACTTACGGAACATTTCAAGACCTGTGCAAACTGTCTTTCTGATTTCGGGCTTAATACCAACGATTTCAACTTCCTCGTTGAGCTTAAGAACACCACGCTCTACTCTACCGGTAGCAACAGTACCACGACCTGTGATTGTCATAACATCCTCTACAGGCATAAGGAACGGAAGGTTCTCATCACGCTCAGGAGTTGGGATGTAAGAGTCAACAGCTGCAAGGAGCTCTCTGATGCAATCGCAAGCAGGATCGTCATTTGAAGGAGCGTTAAGAGCGTTAAGAGCTGAACCTCTGATGATCGGAATATCATCTCCGGGGAATTCATACTCGCTAAGAGTATCACGGATTTCCATTTCAACAAGCTCAAGAAGCTCTTCATCGTCTACCTGGTCTACCTTATTCATGAATACAACGATGTAAGGTACGCCAACCTGACGAGCAAGAAGAAGGTGCTCTTTAGTCTGAGCCATAGGGCCATCAGTAGCAGCGATAACAAGGATAGCACCGTCCATCTGAGCAGCACCGGTGATCATGTTCTTGATATAGTCAGCATGGCCGGGGCAGTCAACGTGAGCATAGTGACGAGTCTCTGTCTCATACTCAACGTGTGCAGTGTTAATTGTGATACCACGCTCTCTCTCTTCGGGAGCCTTATCAATATCAGCATAGTCCTCAAACTTAGCGTGACCTTCATTTGCAAGATACTTTGTAATAGCCGCTGTAAGAGTTGTCTTACCATGGTCAACGTGTCCGATGGTACCGATGTTTACATGCGGTTTAGAACGGTTAAACTTTTCTTTTGCCATTGGATTTTCCTCCTTAGAAATTTAGGTAGATAAATTGTTATGATTATTTTATCAAAGCACAGATACTGTCTCTTATACACATCTGACGCTGCCGACGAATAGCCTTGTGTAG
>URIN01000090.1 GCA_900547915.1 uncultured Clostridium sp.
AAATTTGTTTCCTTCGGTATAACCCCAAGAATTTTTAGCGGCCGCAGTATCATTCTGCCACAGCTTTCCTAGCGCAGCGTCTGTCTGTCCGCGTTCAACATCAAACACAGCGCACCCATCAAAAACAGCGCCTACTTTATAAAATACGCAGACCTCTTTGCCCCACTCGATACCTCTGTTGTAATAATACGCAAGAAACTTTTTCACATATGGGCGAAACTCGCTTTTCTGTATCCACCAGTCAAAATAGACGGCGATAGGTCTGTTTCTATCAATCATTTCACAGGCGGAGACAAGCCAGTCACAAAGCCATTCCTTTGTAGGTGATATCTCTTTATCTGTTTTAGATATATTACCGCTTTTGGGCACATAAGCAGGTCCGTACAGATCGGGATAAAGTCCGCGCGCACATTCTGATTCAGGGTAAAACTTTCTGGCACCGTTCATAAACCAGTAATGCTCCGCGCGGTGATTGCTTATCATAAAGCCAATTCCCTCTTTATCGCAGGCAGAATGAAGCTCCGCCATATAGTCGCGCCCATTTAGCTCAGCCATATTCCAACGGTTCAGATCGCTTTTATACATTTTAATGCCGTCATGATGCTCGCCCACAGGCATGATATACCCTGCTCCGCTCTCCTTAAAAATATGTGCCCATTCCTCAGCGTCAAATTTATCAGGTTTGAATTTTTCAATAAAATCCCTGTATTCAAAATCAGCGCCGTATTTTTTACAATGGTGCAGATTACACGGACTTCCCTTTATATACATAAGTCGGGGATACCATTCATTATAAAACGCAGGCACGGAATAAACGCCCCAGTGAATAAATATACCGAAGCGTTTTTCACGCAGGAATGACGGCACTTCAAACTGAGAAAGGCTTTCCCAATTGTCCTTGAATTTCCCCCGGCTGATAACATCGTCAATAATTTTCAAATAATCTTCGACCTTACTCATAGCAATCCTCCGTTTATGAATTCAACAATATGATTATACCGCTTCCTGCATAAAGACGCAGACCTTTTTCAATGTTCACTCTGCCTCCCGCCTGCACCGTTCTTATATGAGGCTTAGAAGCGCTTTTCGGTGAAAATCCCATAAGTTTTTCATCAATATGCGGCTTTATGAAAACAGCCTTTTTTCCAAAATTATACATGCACAAAAGTGCTTTGTCTTTTTTTATGTAAACAGTTGCCTTAACATCATCACACCCGGTATCAACGGGATTCTGAGAATGCCACCATCCGCGCATTTCACTGCTTTCTATACCGAAATCATCCCAAAGTTTATAGATATGCTGTGCGGTTTTAACTCCCCAGCCATAGCGGTTATTCATAGCATAAAGCATACCGATAAACGGGTTGCCGCCGCCTTCAAGCATTTGGCTAGTGTTACCGTAAGGCAAACCTGAAACTTCTGTTAGGATATACTCAGGCGAAAGCTTTTTATAGAGGTATCCCTCTCCTATCCACAGTGTATCCACAAAAGGCAGTATCTCCGTATACAGGTTCATACAACTGACATCACCGGCTCTTTGCTCCTCGTGGTTCCACATGTGCATATCAATCATACCGCCGCTTTGCTCAAGAACTTTTTTGGCACGTTCAACGGTAGTTCTGTCAAGTGAAGTATCATCAATATATATACCTTTGATGCCCACATTTTTTACCAACCAGTCAAGGCCCTCGATATAATAATTATCAAGGCGAGAATCAGGGCGGACTATAAACGAAATATCGCTGTCTCCCTTATATTTTCCGTGCTTATAATAAACACGCCAAGCTGGCAGTATCTCATTTCCGAAATATTCAGTAAGCCACTGTGGAACACCTTTCCACCACGAACGCCCGTCTCCGTTTTTGCGGTATATTATTTCATCTCCAAGCGCTTTGTACGCGAACACCTCTGCCATATGATTGCTGTGCTCACGCACAGTATAATACACATTTACCCCGATATTCCTGAATGCGGCGTACTGAACAAGATGGCGCATACTTTCAGCTTCGATAAAAGGGTAATTTATAAAAGGATGCAGATCATTTCCATGATGGATATTTACATAATTAAGGCCCAATTTTGCAGCTTCATCTACCTGCTTATATCCATTTTTAAGATTATTATAATGACTGTATCTAACAGAATAATGCTTTTTATAATCCACTGGTCTGAAAGGAGTAAAATGAAGTTCAAAATCGAAGCTGAGACTTTCTCCTTTTTTCATTTTAAATCTGCCTGTATACGCTCTCAGTGTGCAGAACTCATTGCCGGTTTCAAATTTTATTCCGCCTCTTCCTCCGTTATCCCACGTTTCCGACGGAATACGTACGGGCAAATTTTTATAATAGATATTTACAAGCGGACGTATATAATTCTGCGCTTTCCACTTAAAACGAACGCCTGCATTAACAGCACCGACATAAAAAGTATCCTGATGCTTAACAGCATCCCATTTGAAATTAACATTATGAGCAAAAGATCCTTTTGAACCAAGCCCGTTCACAAAGTGTGCACAATCTGAATTTATAGCGGCATCAAGACTTATATCGGAACATTCAAAATCATTTTTTGCTGTGATTTTTATTTTGTATTCAACAGAGCCCTCGTAATGCAGAATGCCTTTTATTTCGAGTTCAACATTTTCAGACTCTCCGGCCGAGCAGATGTCAACACTGCCACGGTCTTTTTTTAATTCCAGATCAGAGTAAGATATGTTCTCTTGACCTACATTAAAAGAAAGCGGGCGGGCAAAGATCTTTTTCTGAACATCTGAGCATAGATTTATACCCTCGTCAAAATAATAATCTGTATTATTAACGAATCCGCTGTTGTCAAAATGAATATCTCTTCCTAAAACACTTATCTTTCTTTCCGAAATCACAGGTTCCGTATACGGCGCAACAGAATGATTATCTAAGAAACGCGCTGAATTAAGCCAAATCAGACGTGAAAGACGGTCAAGGTCGTTAAAGCCTCCGTTTTTTACGTATTCATCGGTAAAATGCACGGTCAAGTTAACTGTTTTTTCTCCGCAATCCGTGTCAAAAACTATTGCAGCAGATTTTGTTTTCCCCTCATTTCGAATATCTGCCTTTAAAATCACAAAAACGGGTTGGATATGCTCTTTGCGCAAACAGATTTTCTGATTGAATTTTGTGCCGAATTTGTCAACGCCCTGAGTATTTATACACACAGCTTCAACTTCACCGTTTACATCAACTGAATTTATAATACTTTCACCCTCGGGGAGCACAATAAGCTGAACCACAAAATTTTCACGTGCCGGCACACGCAGTTCAAGATTATCCGCAGAAATCAGCCCGTTTGTAACAGATAAGTCGGAAAAATGCTTGAACTGCATTTTTCTGTCTGCATAAAGCACTTTCATAATATCCCTCTCTTTGCAAAAGCTTGTTAATTTTTAAATCATAATTATAAACTTTTTATAAATACGTGTGCAAAAAAACAACGGTTATGATATAATAATTTCGCTGTATATAGAAACAGACCGTTATAAAAAAGTTACACGATAATTCCAATCTGTAATAAAATTTATATCAATAATTCTTAAATTGCCGTAAGTTCGTTTGCATTTTTATAATATAATATTTGCAAACTTCAGGCAATACACAAAACTGTACTAAAAATACAAAAATCGGAAATAAACTGTTTCCTTTTTAAAATACACAGGTGATAATTATGTATCAGTGCACTTGGTTTTACACCGCAAATCTTATTCTGCCTAAAGATAAGGATATCGTGGCTGCTGCCTGGAACGTTACAGCAGATGAATTTTACAGATATGAAATGTCCGAAGATGCGCTCGCTTTAAAAGATATGTTTTGCTTTATCCGCACAATTGAAGGTGAAGGCAGACTTGAAAAAACAGACGGAACAAAGATTTTTTTACCAAAAAATTCCTTTACAATAATCAGAAGAAACAAAATAAAGGAATATCGCAGCGCACAGAAAATATGGAAATACTATTGGGTGGATTTTGTATGCCATTCACCTATGAAAACAAGAACAGAAAAAGTATATACAGCTGATGTTACCGAACATGAATGTGCTCTTTTCAATGAGCTTATTGACGTGGGAAGAGAATTTCCTAGCGAATTCGAATATATTAATTCCATATTCAAACATTACTTTTTCAACCTTACCAAAAAGCACATTGAAAAACCGTCTTCATCAGCACACAGTGTAAAACTTTCCGAAGTTTGCACCTATATTCAGCAGAAACTGTATTCACGTATTACTGTCACTGAAATTGCAAATTTCTTTAATGTTTCATCACGCAGAATACATCAGATATTTAACGATTCGCTTCATGTATCTCCGAAGCAGTATATCTCTGATCTTAAAATAGAAAAAGCGAAACAGATTCTTGAAAAGACCTCAATGCCTATAATTGACATTGCGGATACGCTTGGGTATTACAGTGCATATCACTTTTCTTCCGCTTTTCAGCAGAAAACAGGATGTTCACCCAGCGCATACAGAAGAAATTTGCTTTCAAAAAGCCACGATGAATAATTTTTAAACAATTATCAATTACACGCTCCGCATATGCGGAGCGTTTTTTTTGCCCATTTTTTATTTTAAATATCATAATACGTCAAAATGGTGAAATGCGATATAAACAATTTTACCGAATATAAAAATTGATTGGTTCATTGAAAAATTATTGGCAATATTAAATATGAAAGGCACCAAAGCCTTAAATCTGACATATTGAAATAGAGTGATTGCAATGAAAAAATTTTTATCGCTTATTACAGCCATGCTTTTTACAGTTTTCTGCCTTACTGCATGTTCAGGCAGCACTTCAGCAGGCAAAGGCGAAATATCCGTACTTTACTACACTTTCAGTGACACCTATATATCGGGTGTGCGTGCAAGCCTTGACAAAATACTGAGCGATGCCGGGCTTAACTACAATGATTATGACGCAAACAGCAGTCAGACAACACAGACGGAACAGGTTCACACAGCTATTGCCAAAGGCTCTTCAATGCTGATAGTGAATGTTGTGGACACCGGCTCAAATGATGCTGCGCAGAACATTGTAAACCTGGCAAAAGCGCAAAATATACCCGTAATATTCTTTAACCGATCAGTTGACGAAAGTGTTGTTACAAGTTATGAGAAATGCGTATTTGTAGGCACGGATTATGAAATGGCAGGCCATATGCAGGGGGAAATGATAGGAAACTATCTTCTGCAAAACTATGATAAGCTTGACCTGAACAAAGACGGAAAAATAAGTTACGTTATGTTCAAAGGTCAAGAGGGAAATCTTGAGGCAATAGCGAGAACGCAGTACGCTGTTGAGGACTGCAATGCCATATTGAAGGAAGCGGGAAAACCGGAGATTGAATTTTACGATTCCGGAAACACAAACAAATACCTTGTAGATCAGGACGGCAACTGGTCTTCCGCAGCGGCAACGAACTATATGAGCACTATTCTTGCAAGGCACAGTACGTCTAGCAACAATATGGTTGAACTTGTAATAGCAAATAATGACGAAATGGCGCTTGGAGCTATTTCTGCTTTGCAGAGCGCAGGATATAACAAGGGCGCAGGATCTGTTGTTATACCTGTTTTCGGAATTGACGCCACAGACGCCGCTAAATCTAAAATAGCAGACGGCTCTATGGCAGGTACTATCAAACAAGACGGCGAAGGTATGGCACAGGCAATAAAGACAATAGTTGACAATTTCAACTCCTCCGCCGCTCCGCTAAACGGACTTGACCCCGAAAACACTGTAGGCAACTGGAGGGTAAATGTGCCTTACTCCGTCTACACAGGCGAATAAAACGGAAGTGTGTTTTATGGATAAAAACAATGTGCTGTTAAAAATGGAAGGCATAACAAAAAGCTTTCCGGGAGTGAAAGCACTTGACGGTGTTTCTATAACCGTAAAAGCAGGCACCGTTCACGCTCTTATGGGTGAGAACGGCGCCGGGAAATCTACACTTATGAAATGTCTTTTCGGCGTATATGCAAAAGACAGCGGAAAAATATTTTTAAACGGTGAGGAAGTAAATTTCAGGAATTCGAAAGAGGCACTTGAAAACGGAGTAGCAATGGTGCACCAAGAATTAAACCAAGCTCTCAAACGCAGTGTTATGGACAACATGTGGTTAGGACGCCTTCCCACTGTTTCAAAATTCATACCTCTCACAAGTGAAAAAAGAATGTATGAGCAGTCTAAAGAAGTGTTTGACACCCTTGGTCTTGACATAGACCCCAAATTGACCATGGCAAAGATGCCTGTATCCCAAAGACAGATGGTGGAAATAGCAAAAGCCGTTTCATATAACGCTAAAGTAATAGTGTTTGACGAACCGACATCTTCCCTTACTGACGCCGAGGCACAGAGGCTTTTCGGAATAATCGAATCCCTGAAACAAAAAGGCTGCGGTATTATATCTGTCTCTTATACACATCTCCGAGCCCACGAGACGGACTCCTAT
>URIN01000091.1 GCA_900547915.1 uncultured Clostridium sp.
TATAAGATTATATTAAAAATGTTAAAGCAGGAGATATTTATTATCTTCTGCTTTTTGTCTTTTTTGTAAGGCGTTTATATCTTTATGGATACTCAAATTAAATTGGTCTTGTTGCCAAAACGGCGGGGATGTAGTATTATGTGAATACATGAATTTTTGGCGGTGATTGTATGAACGCAAAAATACTTTTGTGTGAAGATGATGAATTTCTGCGCAGCGGACTTCTTGAAATGCTTCAGAAAGAAGGGCATGAGGTGTGCGCCGTTGGCAGTTGTGATGCGGCTATGAACACGCTTTCAAACAGTGTGTTTGACCTTATTATTCTTGATGTTATGTTGCCTGACGGAAACGGGTTTGACCTTTGCCGTGAAATAAGAAATTCCGGTAACAGCACTCCTGTTTTGTTTTTGACTGCCTGTGATGATGAGATACAGATAGTACGAGGGCTCGACTCGGGTGCGGACGATTATGTTACAAAGCCGTTCCGCCTGCTTGAGCTTTTATCGCGTGTTCGCGCTCTTTTAAGGCGAAATTCAAAGGCTGCGCCGCCTGTTTACGGAAATATAACCATAAATGAAGATAATATGACAGTGTTAAAGGACGGAGAAAAGATATATCTTACGCCAACCGAATACCATATACTGTGTATACTTCTTAGAAACCGAGGAATTATTGTTACTCGCGATTCGCTTCTTCAGGGTATATGGGACTGCGAGGGCGCTTATGTTGATGACAACACACTTTCCGTTCATATAAGCCGCTTAAGAGATAAGATAGGCAACGGAAGTATAAAGACCGTGCGCGGAGTAGGTTACAGGTGGGAGGACATCAGGTGAATTATGAGATAATTCTGCTTGCTCTGTCAGGTGTGCTTGCGGTGTGCGTTATAGTGCTTATCATTGTTTGTGTAAAAAGAAAAAAAGATGTGCAGCGCATCACCAAAAATATAAGCAGATACACACAGACGGGCGACGTTTCCGATTTTAGTCCCAAGGAAGGGTATGTTGCGGAACTTCAGAACGCTGTTTTTGATTTGGAAACACTTATTGAGCGTGAAAAGCAGAACACAAGGGAAAAGTCAAAACAGAATACAGAGTTTATTTCAGATGTTTCGCATCAGCTTAAAACACCTATTGCGGGGCTTCGCCTTTATTGTGAAATGGAGCACAGTCAGCATCCGTCTGAGCACACCGAAAAGGAATTACAGCTTATAGAAAAGATGGAAAGTCTTGTTTATCGTCTGCTGCGTCTTGAAAAGATACGTTCGGATTCTTATGTTATGGATTTCAAAACTTTCAATTCGGCGGATTTCATAGACCCCGTTATTTCTGATTTTCGCCATCTTTTTCCGGAAAAGGTATATACTGTAAGAGCAGACGGAAAAATACGCTGTGATAATGAATGGCTCGGTGAAGCGGTGGGAAATCTTATTAAAAACGCAAGCGAGCATACAGAGAATAACGGAAGAGTTGATATAACCGTAAACGATATGGGTGACTTTACCGAAATAACTGTTCAGGACAACGGCGGAGGAGTGCCCGAAAAGGATCTGCCCCTGCTTTTTACAAGATTTCACAAAACAGATAATGCCATGCCGTCAAGCGCAGGAATAGGGCTTGCCATTACCAAGGCAGTAGTTGAGAAACACCACGGCACAATTTCTGCCGAAAATAAGAACGGCGGGCTTTGCGTTGTGATATGCCTGCCGCATATTGACGGATACGTTTTAATTTAAAAAGCGCGGTGCGCCTTCATATTGTTGGTGCACGGCGCTTTCTTACGTTTTCTTAAGATTGATTTCACCTTAATGAAAGAAATACCGTTTATAATGAAAGCCAAGGAGGGTTCCTTTATGAGCATTATTGAATGTAGAGAACTTACAAAAGAATATATGAGCGGAGAAAATGTTGTAAAAGCCGTTGACGGTATTACAGTTTCTTTTGAGCAGGGTGAATTCTGTGCTGTTACGGGCCCCAGCGGTTCAGGCAAATCAACTCTTCTTCACCTTCTCAGTTCACTTGAAAGCCCCACTTCGGGTGAGGTTATTTACAGTGATAAAAAATTATCTTCTTATAACGATAATCAGCTTTCAATTCTGCGCCGCAGAAGATTCGGCTTTGTCTTTCAGGCGTATAATTTGGTGCAGGAGCTTACGGGTTATGAAAATATAATCCTGCCTGTAATGCTTGATAAGAAAAAGCCAGATGATGAGTATATCTCAAAAATAATTTCTATTTTGGGAATAGAGGACAGGCTTGAGCATCTGCCGTCTGCGCTTTCGGGCGGTCAGCAGCAGAGAATAGCAATTGCGCGTGCGCTTGCAAACAAGCCGTCAGTTCTTTTTGCCGATGAGCCCACGGGAAATCTGGATGCAGCAAGCGGGCGTGAAGTGCTTTCGCTGCTCAAATATACGGGCAGGGAACTCGGCATAACTCTTATTCTTGTTACGCATGATTTGCACGTTGCGGAGCAGGCAGACAGGATAATCACAATTGAGGACGGAAAAATTGTGAGTGATACAAAAGCACAGGGGGTGTAGACCGTGAAAAGTAAGCTTACGGTAAATACCCTTGCTTTCGGCAATCTGAAAAACCGAAAAAAACAGTATACTTCACTCATTATCGGCATAATTCTTGCAATGATGTTTTCATCCGCAATACCGCTTTTGTTTTCAAGTATGATAACATCGGTAAAAGAGATGGAATGTGACCTTTACGGCAGACAAAACGGTATATATGTTGACGCCTCGAATCAGCTTTTTGCTGAGGCTGCGGGTGAAAAAGTTGTTGGTGATTACGGCTTTGCGCACGTTGTGGGCAGTGTGCTCACTGATGACGATACTCCGTATTCAGTTGCTTATCTTGATGATAAGGCTTACCAGCTTTCAAATATATCGTTTATAGAAGGCAGTTATCCTCAGAAAGAAAATGAGATAGCCATTGAAGAGGCAACACTTGCAAAAATGGGGCTTGATGTCTCGGTAGGGGACAGCATAACTCTTGATTTTCTTGTTCAGGACGGCAGCGGTTATCTGCCTGATACTCAGGAAAAAACTTTTGTTTTAAGCGGTATAGCAAAAAACAAACTTTCAAATATCATTTCAAGCCATTCAACTGTTACAGACAGTATTCCTTCTGTATTTGTTGCCACGGATACTCAGGTGGAGCCTGGCGGAAAAGAAAAACTTGTTTGTTATTTCAACTATTATGAAGAAAACAGTATTTTTACAGTAGGCGATGTTGAACGATATACAAAGTTCAGCGATTTTTTAGATAATAACGGTGGAGATATAGGCAATTGGGTACATGCTGATTCATCAAATTTCTCTGTTAACAGCAATAACGGCATATATACCCCTACTGTTTTTATTTCGGCATTTGTTGGTATTCTGCTTGTTGCATCTTGCCTTGGCATCATAAACGCGTTTTCCACAAACCTTAACGAGCGCAGGCGGCAGATTGGTATGCTACGCACGGTTGGCGCAACAAAGCGGCAGATAATAATTATTTTCGGCAGAGAAGCATTTATAATCAGCCTTATCTGCGTGCCTGTCAGCATAGCGCTTTCATGTCTGTGCGTCAAAGTCGGGTTTATGATTCTGGGAGATAAATTTATTTTTGATGCGAATATATGGGCTATTGTTGCATGCGCGGTGATTAGCGTTATCTGCGTTATGCTTGCGGCACTTGTTCCGCTAATTAAGGCGGCAAGGGTCACTCCTGTGCAGACTGTAAGAAATATTGAAATGACACGTAAATATGTCCGCAAAAGGGTAAAAAGCAAGAAGAACTTTGTGCCGTCAAAACTCATTGCCCGCAGAAGCCTTTTGTTTAACGGAAAAACGAGAGCGGCGGCAAGCATTATTCTTGTAATAACTATAATCGGTTCTTGCTATGGCTTTTCTTTGGTCGAAAATATGCGTGAAAATAATTGGAGCCCAAAGTATGAGTATGAACTCGAGAGTTACTCCTGGAATGACGAACTGATAAATTTGCCTGATTTAGATAACAAATTTACTTATTCGGATTACAACACCGTAAAATCAATTCCTTATGCGGGAGATGTTTACGCTTCACGCGGATGCAGGGCTGTTATTAACTGCGGTGAATATACTGATTATCAGAAAACCATAGTGTATTCAGACGGATCTTCTACAGTGTTTGATATAAGCAGTGCAGACGTTCACGGACTTACATCAGAAAATCTGGATGGTTTTATAACATCAAACTTTACTGAGCATTTTTCTGTGCTCAGAAATTACTGCGGCAATCAGGATATATTGCCTGTCTGTATAGTTGCTCTTGACAACAGACAGATACAGGAGCTCGAAAGTTCTGTGGTTTCAGGCAGTATAGATACAGCACTGCTTGATTCCGGTGAAGAGGTTGTTGTCATTGCGCCGCAGAAAATCGCCCTTAATGTGGAATACGACGCTGAAGATCCCAATTCAGGTTATTCATGGGGTCCTGATTGGAATGACGGTGTAAAAGATGACAAAAATTATCTGAAATGCGCAGATATCGATATTCAGGCTGGTGATGAGCTCTCTCTCAGCATTATTTCAGATAACTCAACAAATACAGATGTAGATATAAACAGCTCTGTAAATACAAATACGGCTATTTATACCTATGATGAAGAGTTATCTCAGGAGGATGCTTACAGCGACACATCAAATTGGGAAAAAACAGACGCAAATGTAGCTGTAGGTGCGGTAGTAAATGAATTGCCGGACAAATTTTACGAAAGTAACAGTTTGCTTGCAAATACCCAAGTGGTTATTTTGACAACATTAAGCGGAATGAAGAATTTTTACAGCGGCACGAATTTCAGCAATATTGATTTCAATCTGAATACCGAATGCAATGATGAAATAGATGCTGATATAAGCAATACTCTGCAGAGCATAATTGATAAAAAAGATGATTGTATTTTTAATTCGTATTATACAATTATTAAAGACCAGCAGCAGACTAATAGCGCTGTTCTTATCCTTCTCACAGCGATTATTATATTGTTTATGAGCATAAGCGCAAGTATAATAAACAATTCACTTACAGCGCAAATTAGAGACGGCAGACGTGAAATAGGTACATTAAGGGCTGTTGGTGCATCGGTTCGTGAATTGTTCGGCTCATATATCTCACAGCTTGTCTCAATGCTGTCAATAAGTTATGTCATAGGATTTGTTCTGTTTATCGTTTCTTATTTTATTGTTCAGGCATTAACTGATAAAATAGAATATGAAAGGATGTTCTCATTCAGTATATGGCAGACTGTTGTTGCCTGTGCGCTGCTGTTTGTGTTCTGTGCGGTAAATCTGTGGCTCAAGATAAAAAAAGAAATGAAGCACAGCGTAATCGATAATATACGCGAGCTTTAAGGAAGGGCGGTGTTCGTATGAAAAAAAATTTTGCCTTGGTTTTAATATTTTTATTGTGTGTTTCAGCCGCTTTTCCCGTTTATGCTCAGGATGAGGATATACAGGAAACACAGATGCAGAATGTTTCCGAGGAGGAAACGCAAAACGCATCTCAGCCGCGTCTTATAGTCAGTTCGTATGACACCCCGATACTGACACCGTCTGAAGAGCAGACTGTCAAAATAACCTTCAAAAATTACAGCAAAGATAAAGCGGTTTATAACATAAAGTTTTCCGCAATTGATGAAAGCGGGGATATCCGTGCAGACGGCGTCAGCACAAAATATGTTGATAAGATAAAAGCCGGCGGCACTTATGAATGGAGCCTGCCTGTTACGGTCGCAAAAACAGCCGTATCTGGCGAGCATAAATTAAGCGTTACCGCAGAGTATGAAGACGAATATTACACCCCTTTTACCACGTCGGATACTATTGCGGTAACGGTTGCCCAGTCTGTTGGGCTTGCTTATGACGGCGTAATTCTGCCGCAGAAGGTTACACAGGGCGAGACTGCCAGCATTACGGTCAGTTTTATGAATACAGGCAAAAGCATTATCAGAAACTGTTGTATAAAGTTTGATGTGGAAGGCCTGCAAACAGGCGGCGTGCTCTTTGCGGGGGAGATACCTGCAGGCTCTAATACAGAGTGTACGGCAAACTTTTCCGTAAGCAAAGATATGCTGGGCGAGGTTTCGGGCACCGCAACAATAAGTTACGAAGATGAGCTTGGTAATCAGTATTCAGAAACCGTAGACCTTTCCACCGTAATAGAAATACCGCCTGATGAGACAAAAAAAGAGGAAAAAGAAAAAACTAAATATCCGCTCTGGTGGCTTTTTCTGATTGTGGGTATTGCGGCAGGCGGAGCGGTCGGCTTTGCAATACCTGTTGCCGTCCATTCAAGAAAGCAGCGCCTTGAAGACGAAAAACGCCTTTAATCATTAATCTTAAAATCTGAATAACAAATTAAAACCGCAGGCATAATGCCCGCGGTTTTCTTTTTGTTGCAAAAAGGTGTTGTTTGTGATCTGTCTCTTATACACATCTGACGCTGCCGACG
>URIN01000092.1 GCA_900547915.1 uncultured Clostridium sp.
CTACACAAGGCTATTCGTCGGCAGCGTCAGATGTGTATAAGAGACAGGTTGGAAACGGTATTACTCCAAAATCCGCTAGATCGGTTTTTGAAGCCGGTGCTGATGTGATAACGCTTGGCAACCACAGCCTTAAGCGACCGGAAATAAGCGATTATCTTGAGGAAAACGAATTCATTATACGCCCGGCGAATTACCATGCAAGCGCACCCGGTCACGGGATGACAATTATTGATAAGGGTTATATTAAGGCGGCGGTCATAAATCTGCAGGGAACAATCTATCTTGACCCTATAAAAAATCCATTTGACTGTGCCGATGAAATGATAGAAAAAGCAAAAGCAGAAGGCGCAAAAATTATTATTATTGATTTTCACGCAGAAGCGACAAGTGAAAAAAGGGCTCTTGGATTTTACCTTGACGGCAAAATCAGCGCTCTTTTCGGTACACACACTCACGTACAGACTTCGGACAATCAGATTCTGCCCGGAGGGACAGGATATATTACAGACGTAGGAATGACAGGCCCGCTTCAATCCGTATTAGGTGTTGAACCTGAATGCGCAATATGGAAAATGCGCACCAATCTGCCTGTAAGATTTAAAAACCCGGACGGAGAATGCACTTGCGAGGGTTGCTTTTTTGAAATAGATAACAAAACGGGCAAAACCGTTTACACGGAAGGCTTCAGGAGGTAAAAATGGCAAAAAGAATTATTGCGTTTATTCTTGCCGCGGCAACGATAGCTCTTTGCCTTACCGCCTGCACCGGCTCGGGCGGAGAAGAAACGACTACAAATTCAGCCGTAATTGAACAGGAAACAGTTATTCGGGAAGACAACAGCACATTCAAACTCAGTTACACACAGGCGGACAGTCTTAACCCATATGAAGCGCTTACACTTAACAACCAGGTTCTCAGCCAGCTTGTGTTTGAAAGTCTGTTTGACCTTGATGAAAATTACAAAGCCAGCCTTAACATAGCATCAAGCTATGAATACAAAGACAATAAAACACTTGATGTGGGCATAACCGCAGGTCTCAAATTCACAGACGGCAGTGCACTGACTGCTCAGGATGTTGTAAATTCGTTCAACGATGCAAAGAAATCGCAATACTGGGGTTCTTCCCTTTCAGGAATTGACTCATGCAGTGCTATATCTGAAATGGAAATTGAGTTCAACCTCAGTACGCCTAATCCATACGCGCACAATCTGCTTGTTTTTCCGATAGTAAGTTCCGATAGTTCGGGAAGCTATCCTATAGGAAGCGGCAGATATTATTATGCTGACGATAACGGAGAGACAGTGCTTAAAGCAAACGCAACAAGTGATTTTCAGCCGCATATTACTGTAATTCACCTTGAAAACATAGCTTCGGAAGATTCAATTGACAACGCTGTAAACATAGGAAACATTAGTTTTGCTTTTCGAGATCTAAGCAGCAATTCATCTCGCCGAATAACAGCCAACAAAAGGCTTATTAATATGAATAATCTTGTATTTATAGGCGTAAATAATAAAAGCGGCATAACGGCTAATGCAAACGTAAGGCGTGCAATTTCGCTTGCCGTAAACCGTTCCACACTTGCAAAAAGCGCTTACGGTGGATTTGCGCAGGCGGCTACAGGTGTGTTTAACCCTCAATTTGAACTTTCTGAAACACAGCTTTTCTCTGATGAGGGAGACGCAGGAGCGGCAAAGCAAATACTGCTTTCAAGCGGTGTTTCAGACTATAATATTTCAATAGTTGTTAATTCTTCAAACAAAGAACGAGTAGCGTGCGCAAAGCTTATCAAGCAGCAGCTTGAAGAAGCCGGTTTCAGTGTTACAGTATACGAGGAAGATGACAGCAGGTATTTTGACAGAATTTCAAACGAGCAGTTTAACCTTTATATCGGGGAAATAAAATTGCCGCCTGATATGAACCTTTGGCCGTTCTTTGACAGCAACGGCACTGCAAAATACGGTATAGATCAGTCAACAAGTTCAAGCGCTGCGGCGTACAACGCTTATATGGATGGCAGTGGCCAGCTTGGTGAATTTTTGCTTGATTTTTCAGATGAAATGCCTTTTATTCCGCTTGTTTACAGACGAGGAATGATATGTTTTACAAAAACTATGAACGGCGATGTTCAGGGCACATATTATGATTGCTTTTCAAATATTGAGGACTGGTATTTTGAGGCAGATTAATTGCGTTTGCAAAGTCTGCTCACACATATAATTATGCTTCTTGATAAGAAAGATAAAATATATTATAATCATAATAGCACGGACTCAATATTTAGGACAAACGGAGGTTTGTTATGATAAAGTTTGAAAATCCCAACGGATATATTGAAATCACTAACAATTATTTTGAAAAGCTTGTGGGTCAGGTTGCTCAGTCGTGTTTCGGCGTTACGGGTATGGTTAACTCAGGCCCAATGCAAAGCCTTAAATCCATTATCTCCAGCAAAACGGACAAAGACAATTTCAACCGCGGTGTATGTGTTAAAAGCATAAACGGCAGCCTTGTTATTGACCTTCACATTGCCGTATCATACGGAGTAAACATCAATGCTATTGCAAGCAGTATAACAAATAAAGTGCGTTACAGCGTTGAAACCGTTACGGATTTAAAGGTTTCAAAAATAAATGTGTATGTGGACGCAATAAACTAAAGGAGATTATTCGTAAATGCTTACAGGTAAAATGTTTCGCGACGGAGTAATCTCCGCGGCAAATAATATTGCAAACAGCCGCAAATCGGTTGATGCTCTTAAT
Organism: uncultured Clostridium sp.; assembly: GCA_900547915.1. Classification (GTDB taxonomy): domain Bacteria; phylum Bacillota; class Clostridia; order Oscillospirales; family Acutalibacteraceae; genus Eubacterium_R. Next base: position 2,765 of record URIN01000092.1, read on the forward strand.
ATATTCCCCGTTCCAGACGGAGACACGGGTACAAATATGAGCATGACTATCGGTGCGGCGGCAAAGGAAATGGCTGTTCTGCCTGACACCTGCTCAATTGGTGAAGCGGCTTCAAAATGCGCAGCGGCACTTTTGAGAGGCGCACGAGGAAACAGCGGCGTTATACTTTCACTTATTTTCAGAGGTTTCTCAAAAGGCTTCAAAGAACTTGAAGAAGCAAACGGCAAAGACGTTGCAAAAGCATTCGAGCTTGGAGTTAAGGCGGCATACAAAGCCGTTATGAAACCAACAGAGGGAACTATTCTTACCGTAGTGAGAAAAGCTAGTGAAGCGGCAACCGAACTTTCAAAAACAGTTAATGACCCAATGGAAGTTGCTTTTACTGCAATGATGGCGGCAAAAGAAGCACTTGCCGAAACACCAAACCAGCTGCCAGTTTTAAAGCAGGCAGGAGTAGTTGACGCAGGCGGCCAGGGCCTTGTGCTTATATTTGAAGGATTCCACAGCGTATTTGCAAACGGTGTTATAGTTCAGCCGCTTGAGGCGCCTCAGGAACCGGCAAATCAGGAAACCAAGAGCACTGTTGCCGCAGCTTCAGATGATATAAAATTCGGTTACTGCTCTGAATTTCTTATTGAAAAAGCAAAAGACGCAAAAGAAAAAGATCCTCTTAAACTCAGAGCTTTTCTTGAGTCTATCGGCGACTGTGTAGTAGTTGTTGATGACACGGACATAATAAAAGTTCACGTTCATTCGAATGAACCGGGTAATGTTATTCAGGCGGCACTCAAGTACGGCCAGCTGATAAATATTAAAATAGATAATATGCGCTATCAGCACAGAAATGCTCAGGAAGGCGTGGATGAAGCTGAACAGGCAGAAAGACTTGAGCCTGTTGCACCTGAAAATGAATATGGCTTCGTTACTGTGTGCGCAGGAAGCGGTCTTGCTGAACTTTTCAAGGATATCGGCGCAGATGTGGTTGTCAGCGGAGGTCAGACAATGAACCCCTCCACTGATGACATTCTTAATGCAATTAAGGCAACTCCTGCAAAAAACGTTTTTGTGCTGCCGAATAACAAAAACATAATTATGGCTGCCGAGCAGGCTGCAAGACTTGCAGAGGGCAGAAAAGTTGTGGTATTGCAGACCAAAACTATACCTCAGGGAATTTCCGCAATGCTTATGTTTGACGATGAGGCGGACACAGACAAAAATGCGCTTGCTATGACACAGGCGGCAGAAAATGTTCAGACTGCGCTTGTAACATTCGCCGCAAGAGACAGCGAAGTAGAGGGCATTCCTGTTAAAAAAGGCGAGATAATGGGCCTTTGCAACGGTAAAATAAGATTTGTTGGTGCGGATAAAGTTGACATTGCGTTCAAAGCCGCATCAAAATTAATAAGAAAATACCAGGGTGAGATTGTTACGCTGATTTACGGTGAAGATACTACCGAAGAGGAAGCCGAAGCTCTCAAACAAAAACTTGAGGAAAAATTCGGAGACCTTGAAATAAGCATTGTAAACGGCGGACAGCCAATATACTATTTCATAGTTTCAGTGGAGTAAGATGCTTAATTTAAACAGCAGTATTCAGTATATAAAAGGTGTAGGAGAAAAAAAAGCCGGGCTTTTCAACAAGCTCGGCATTTTCTGCGTACGGGACCTTATAGAATATTACCCTCGCACTTATGAAGACCGCTCAGTAAAAAAGACGGTTGAACAATGCGAAAGCGGTGAAACCGCCTGCATTGAGGCAACAATGATAACGCCGGTCAAGGAACATTACGTTCGCAAAGGAATGACACTTTACAAATGTGATTTTTCAGACGGCAAAACAGTCATCCACGTAACTATATTCAACAACAAATACCTTGCCGCCGCGCTGAAGCTTTATGAAAACTACATACTTTTCGGCACCGTTGAGAGAACACTTACAAGTGCGAAAATGGCTTCTCCTGAAATTGAAAAAGCGGAAAACAGCAAAGTTATTCGCCCGATTTACAGCGCCACAGGCAGGCTTAACTCAAAGGCAATAGAAAAGGTTGTGAAAACAGCGCTTGAAAGCCTTGAAAGATTCACGGAGACGCTGCCGGCTGAGATACGGCTCGAATACAAGCTTGTTTCACTTGATTTTGCAATAAGACAGATACATTTCCCTCAAGACACAGAAAGTCTTGAAAAAGCCCGCAGGCGGCTTATTTTCGAGGAGCTGCTCACTCTTCAGCTTGGACTTTTAAAACTTAAAAGCAGACGGAGAGTAAGGACTCAGGCTATTATAAAAAATGACTTCAGCAATGAATTTTTCGGTCTTTTGCCGTTTAAACAGACATCGGCACAGGAAAGGGCAATTAAAGAATGCTGTGCTGATATGGCAAGCGGATACCCAATGAACAGACTGTTGCAGGGCGATGTGGGCAGTGGTAAAACAGCTGTTGCGGCTGGAATAATCTATACTGCCGTAAAAAACGGATGGCAGTGTGCTCTTATGGCTCCTACCGAGATACTTGCTCAGCAGCATTACCAGACACTTTGCGGTATGCTTGAAAATACAGGAATAAGAATACAACTTCTTACAGGCAGCACGCCGAAAAGTGAAAAGCGTGTGATAAAAGAAGCGCTTATTGACGGTAAGACTGACCTTATAATCGGAACTCACGCACTTATTCAAAACGATGTTGAGTTCAGCAACTTAGGACTTGTGATAACGGACGAACAACACAGATTTGGTGTTAATCAGCGTGCAAACCTCGCTATGAAAGGCAACGATGTGCACACCCTAGTAATGAGTGCCACACCAATTCCAAGGACTTTGGCGCTTATGATATACGGAGACCTTGATATATCAGTGCTTGACGAACTTCCTCCGGGAAGACAACCTGTGCGCACTGACGTTGTGGATTCAAGGTATCATAAGAGAATTTATGCATTTATAAAAAAGCAAATTGAAGCGGGAAATCAGGCGTATATCGTATGCCCGCTTGTTGATGAGAGTGAAACGGAAAATATGATATCCGCCGAGGAATACGCAGAGGAACTTTCTAAAAATGACTTCAGCGGCATAAATATAGGACTTCTGCACGGCAAGATGAAACCTTCTCAGAAAGACAATGTTATGAATGCCTTTGCGGCGGGAGATATAAAGCTGCTTGTTGCCACGACTGTTATCGAAGTTGGTGTTGACGTACCAGCCGCAACAGTAATGGTAATTGAAAACGCTGAAAGATTCGGTCTTTCACAGCTGCATCAGCTCAGAGGCAGAGTCGGCCGAGGCAAAGAACAATCATACTGCATTCTTGTTTCAGACAGCAAAAGTGATACTGCAAGGCAGCGTTTAAAAACGATGAAAGACTACAGCGATGGCTTTAAAATAGCTGATGTTGACCTCAAGCTTAGAGGCCCCGGCGATTTCTTCGGCAACAGACAGCACGGTCTGCCCAAGCTGAAAATAGCCGATATGCTGGAAGATATAGAAGTGCTTAAAGAGTGCCGCAGATGCGCGGATGAGATTCTTGCGGAGGATTTCAACCTTGACAGACCTGAATACAAAGCACTTGCAATCAACATTTCGGATATGTTCAGAAATTCCGTATCCAACTGATAAATCTTATACAATAAGCAAAGCGCCGTCTGAACGAATAGTTCAGACGCTGTCTCTTATACACATCTCCGAGCCCACGAGACGGACTCCTATCTCGT
>URIN01000093.1 GCA_900547915.1 uncultured Clostridium sp.
ATACCAAAAAGTACAATTAGTAAAAAATTATTATCATTTCATTAACTTTTATGGTGTTGTTATTTTGTTTTTTCTGTGATATACTTGCTGTGGAAACTAAATATCTATAGGAAAGGTATGTAATTATATATGAGATGTAAAAACTGCGGCTTTGATAATAATGAGGGAAGATATATATGTGAAAACTGCGGTTCTCCCCTTTACAATGACAGCAGCGAAATAATTCCTGAGGAGGATGATGCTGAAAACAGCCCTGCTGAGCGAATTGATGAATTAGAAGAAACAGAAGAAGCGGATGATCAAGATGATAAACTTAAAAATAAAAAGAGTTTAATCATTATAATAGTACTTGCCGTAATTCTTGTTGCAATGATAGTAGGCATTATTGTTGCAGCTGTTGTCAACAAAGACGATGAAACAACAACAGCCCCTACTGTTACTGTTTCTCAGGAAACCACGGAAGATGAAACGGAAAAGACAACCAAAAAGAAAATCACAACAGAGAAAACTACTGAAACAACAACAGAAAGAACTACCGAAGCCACTACAGCAGCAACAACCACAGTTGCTCATTACACAGTTTCAGTAGATATTGACGGAAACGGAAGTGTTTCCGGAAGCGGCACATTTGAAGCCGGCAAGCGCGCCACTCTTATCGCAACACCTGACGAGGGCTATCAGTTTGTGGGTTGGTATGACAATGATACGGGAGCACAGGTAGCTTCAGGCACAAAATACTCAATAACAGTTGATTCAAACAAAAGTCTGACAGCTCGCTTCAAAGCCATACCCGAACAGGAAAGCTCAACAGGAGGAGAGCAAGGAAATGAGTAAAGGCGATAGAGCAAAGGAATTGTTTTTCTCCGGCAAGGGTTGTACCCAGGCAGTTGCCCTTGCCTTTTGTGAGGAGATGGGACTTGACCCTAAACTTGTAGAAAGGCAAACGATAGGATTTTGCGGAGGAATGGGGCGCCTTAGAGAAGTATGCGGCACTGTTTCAGCAATGACCTATGTATTGTCAAACCTTTATGGAAATGAAGGCAGAGCCAGCGTTTATGCAATGATACAGGAAGTTGCCGGTGAATTTAAAAAACAGAACGGTTCAATAGTTTGCCGAGAGCTTCTTGGTCTTGATAATAAGGGTGCTTCATCACCAACTCCAGAACCCAGGACACCTGAATATTACAGTAAACGTCCCTGTCCTGAGCTTTGCAAAATAGCTGCTGATATATTAGAAAATTTTCTTGAAAAGAAAGATAGCGAAACAAAAAGCTTAGAATAAGCATTATTTTATATAAAAAACTCTTGCATTTTATTTTGCAATGTGGTATATTATTTGAGCGTTAAATATACATATGTATGTTTATGTGTGTTTCGCATGCGCCGGTAGCTCAGTTGGATAGAGTGTCTGGCTACGAAACACATGGTCGATTTGTGTACAAATTAATAACAACTTAATATTTTTGCTTATTTGCGCTGGTAGCTCAGTTGGATAGAGTGTCTGGCTACGAACCAGAAGGTCGGGGGTTCGAATCCCTTCCAGCGTACCAAAAGTCCCGTAAACACCGCGTTTTCGGGACTTTTTCTTTTTTCATTTTTTGAAATTGCAAATTGTTTACGAACCAAGTGGTTATATAATATAGGTATAAATATATATTTCACTTGTTAACACTTACAACACGAACACACCTGCAAAACCTATCAAAGACGCCCATTTGACTCCCATTGAAAGATTTTGTTATAATAATATTATTAAGTAGTCCTTAATGAGCGTAAGTGAATACATAATAATACTTATTCTTTCCAAAATTTCTGTTATCATCTCTAAAGAAATCACAGGTAATATTGAACTTAGTTTTAGTATGAGAGGCGATGAATTTATGAGTATAGTAGCAGTGACAAGTTGTCTGGTGGAAACTACGGACATTTGCGGAGATCGTAGCAGTAATACTATGGAGGAAAGGAACTTACGCTGTGAAATAAGGAGGTAAATGTCTAGAGGTCGTCCCTCTGATCTCCACCAAAATAAACTGTCTCAACATAAATTGAGGCAGTTTATTTTTTACTTTTTGTTATTAGGCATTATATAAAATAACTGAAATTCAAATAATTACGCACTAAAATGTATAATTTTCTCTCTGTGCTCCTTTTCCTTTTCAGACAGCAGATTACCCATTGCATCTGCAACCGTTTGCTGCATATTGTTCGTCACATGCATATATGTGTTCATTGTAAATCCTGCATCTGTGTGTCCGAGCATATGAGATATCGTCTTTATATCCATTCCCTGTTCTAATGACAGTGTTGCAAAGCTGTGTCTCAAATCGTGGAAGCGTATTTGAGGTACTCCTGCTCGTTTCTGCATTCTGTGTAGTTTTCTTGTAACCGATGACGGATCACGAAGTCCGCCCGTTATCGGTGATGGGAATATTAATTTATTATCAAGCCTTTGCCTGCTTCTTAGCAGTATCAGTTGATTAAAACATTCGTCACATAATGCAATCGTTCGTATGGACGAGGTAGTTTTCGGTGTTGTTACCTTAAGTTCACTGCCTATCCTTTGCACCTGCTTGCTAACTGATATTGTTTTGTTTTTCATATCAAGGTCATCCCAAGTCAGTGCAAGTATTTCACCCAGTCGCAAGCCTGTTGTTATCTCAAGAATATAGAATTCATAACATCCTGAGTCCTTTGTTTCCTGAAGAAACCTTCCAAGTTCATTTGCTTTCAGCGTTTGCATTTCCTTTGGTGCATCTTTAGGCAGTCGTACCTTTTTACAAGGATTACTGTCTATCAAGCCTTCGTCCTCTGCTTTTTGCAGGCAGGTTTGCAAGGCTATTTTGATATCCTTTACTGTCTTTGCAGATAAACCGTTGCCTTTCGTTTTGACATTTCTTATTCTCCCATTGGTATACATTTTCATTAGAAATTGCTGACACGATACTGTTGATATATCCTTGATTTTCATACCACCGAGATTAGGAAGTATGTATCTGTCAAAATAATTTTGATAACTGTTTCTTGTGTATTCTTTTACACTCGCAGCACAAAATGATTCAAACCAAATTTTTGACCACTCTTCAAGTGTGGGCTCGGGGTTTGTAAGAAAATCACATCTGCCTACTATCCTTTGTCGCTTATCATTTTCGGCTATTGCCTTTTCAAGTTTTTCCTTGCACTCAGCTTTCGTTTTGGCAAGAACATTTTTTCTTACTCTCTTGCCGTTAACTATCTCGCCTGTATAATAGCGACCTTCCCACCGACCATCTTTGCGTTTAGTTATCGTGCCTTCGCCGTTATTTCGTTTTGCCATTGCAACCTCCTTTCTGCCTGTGGCAACACAACATTACCACAAGCATTTTTTAATATCCAGACAATTATTATCTTTTTGAATTTGTTTCAATCCAACTTTTCAGTTGTTCTTTAGGAACAGATTTTCTTCTGCCCATTACTACAACAGGAAAGCTGTTGTCATTTCTAATCAGTTTGTATAGACTGACAGCAGATATTCCAAGTACCTCTGCTGCTTCTGGAACTGAAAGCATTAACGGTAATTCGTCAAATGATTTATATTTACTTTCCATAATAAAACTCCTTTCAGCCTGCCAAAATATCGGCAGGCATTTATTTTTTACATACTCATAGTGTAATCATAATCATCGTATTCTTCATAGCCTGAAGTTTTTTGTCCTTTAGCAAGATGCTTTTTGATACTCTTTTTAGATAATTTGTATCTTTTTCTTGTGTATCTTCTGTTGTTTGTATTTAGAAGGTCTGCGAAGTTACCCATAAAATTAATGCTCCAAGTGATAAGACTTGCATTGCTGTCAGTGCCCAATTGATTATCCTCTGTTTTAGTAATGTATCTTTCATATGCTCTTTCTCCATAGAAAGACTGTTCGAAAAATCGTCTTTCATTCTCCCAGCCTGTAAGGATATCTCCTGCATCGTTTTCTTGGTTTCGTCCTTCAGTACGCTTGTCTGTCTTATGACTGACTTGTTGAAATCCGACTCTATCGCTTTCATAACTTTGCTGTGCTTCTCTGTTATTGAACCCAGCTTCTCTATGTAGGTTTGCATACTCTCTGTCTGATTGTTTATCAAACCTACCATCTGTTCTGTTGTAATCATCGTCTGAAGTATGTCCTGTTGCTGTTCCATTATTGATATTTGATGTGCCAGCAGACTGATAAGGCTTTCCCAGTTTTCCTCTGTTATCACTGTGCAGGTCTGAGGCGTCTGTGCCTGCCTCATCATATCCTTCATATTTTCGAAGGTATTCTTTCCGTTTTGCGAATTCATTTTCCATTGCTCCTTTCAAATATTTATCTTCGTGCAGTTTAAAATCTCTGCATCTTTTTCCGTTAGGACACTCGTAGAGTATGGTGTCACGATTGCTTGTCCATATTACTCGGTATCCTTTTTTGTTCATTAGCTTTATGAAATCCATTTTAGATTTTGCATAGAGCATTGCGTTATCAATGTCTATAGCAAGCTGAGTTTTCCAACTGTTTCCTGCTTTGGCTGCATAGTATTCTTTTGAATTAACCCCTTGTACTTTCTTCTTAGGCTGGCAGATAGGTAAACCATATTTCATACATAGCTGATCATTAACATATCTGACTCTCTCAATGTCACTTTTGTTTTGATGTATTTTCTGTCCGTCAAGCGAACTAACTGAGTTAATTATTATGTGAGAATGTATGTTGTCTGTGTCCATATGAGTACAGACTAAGGCTTGGTATCCTGGATAACATTTCTCAACCCATTCCATTGCAATCTGATGAGCAAGCATAGGTTCTATGTTGGTTTCTTCTTCAAATGATTGTATAGCGTAGTAGAACTGAACACCATCTGTCTTGTTAAATTGTTTCTTGGTATCCATAAAATCTTTGAATGCTCTTTCTGCAATGCAGCTTACTCCTGATATTAATCTAACATTAGTATCTTCAATCTCTGTTTTGTATCGTTGAGTACAGTAAGCAATCACACTGCCAAGAGCACCTGAGTTCTTACTATCTTTTCGCTTTAAGAAATTTATCGTTGCCATCTATTTGCCTTTCGTATGATTGTGTTAAGAGCTTTGCGTATGTTATCAAGTTCATCAGTGCATTCTTGCAGATTAACACACTCAATTCTTCCTAACTGTGACAGCATACGAAGTTGGTTTATGTTACTGCCTATCTTCTTTACTTGATAAACAAGTTCGTTGAATGTTTCTTTATCTCCGATAACATATACATCATTTACGATAGCACAGGCAGTTATGTACGCAGTAATATTCATTCCTAATGCTGAGGCTTTATCAGCAATGATACTCTTAGCAGTAGGAGTTAAGTGAAGATTAATGCGTTCTGACTTTGTTTCTTTATTCTTAATATCAATCACTCCTTTCAAAATTTGTTTTGCCTTTAGGCAACCACTTTTCGGCAAAGGAGCCGAAAAGATGCGCCATAAGCGCTATGCTTGGACTCTCCTAAAGGAGAGTGTTTTGAGCTGAAACAACTACGCAAAAATTACTTTTAGTTATTGTTTTCATATGTTCGTCCTCACCTCCACAAACGCCACACAAGGCGTTTTTAAATTTGTCTTGATTACTTTTGTGTTCTTTTTCTTTTCTCGTCAGAAGGGCTTTTTAATTGTTTGTCACCATTTGCTGAACCTGGTGTGGTTCATAATTTGAGCACTGTGTAAAGATTACTCTGCCTTGTGTTATCAATGTATCTTTCCGAAACATCAACATAGCCTTTTTCTGTAAGTCCTTTGATTGCCTTACGGCAGGAGTTCTCACACATACCGCAGTACTTTGCAATGTTGGGAACGGAGTAATAACTCATTCCTTTAGCATCACTTCTGCTTGTCAGAAAGCTGTATACCACAAACTCCATAGGCGTTAAGCCTTCGTCAAAAATTTTATTAGGCAGAAGAAAGAAATTACCTTTTTGCTTATTCATAAAATCACCTCCTCACTTACCCTTGCACACTTTTTAAGCCTTTTGAGCCAAACTTTTTTAAAAACCCCTTCACTATATAGCCGCGAAAATAGCAAAAAATGAGGGTGTTTCAATTTTATTTACAAAATATTTACATACGCCCTTCATATATTTAGCCGTTAAGTAACTACTTTTGAGCCGAATTTTTTATCACAAAAAAGATAACAGATTATTTAATCTTGCGTGCATCTTCAGAAGATACATTTCTAAGTTCCTACATCAATTTGCACAAACAATATATAGTAGTTTAAATAAAAAAGCTTGATTAGCCAGAACTATTCAAAAACTTTATTGACACAAAACGATACTTTTCACCTGATATTTATGTATCTTCTAAAGATACATCTTTTTTATTTTCAGCGTTTTGCACAACAATTTGAGTCAAGACCTCCGGCTAAGCCGGAGGCTTGAGTAAGCCCTAGAAGGGCTTTTTA
>URIN01000094.1 GCA_900547915.1 uncultured Clostridium sp.
TGCATAGCCTCTTTGATGCTGATGCCTTCTTTTATCCTGATGAAATTCGTTGTCATCTTGCTGCCTATCTCATCATCATCAAATGAAGCAACAAGCAGAACGGACTTTTTAGTTTCATCATCCATCAGGTCAATAAGAGCTTTTCTTTCCGCTTTGCCCAACTGCTTCAGATATTCGGCAGCGGAGTCTGCTTCAGTTTCACTAAGTACTTCTGCCTGCTTTTTTATACCGAGTTCTTTGAAGTAAACGCCGTAGTCATCTGCGTATTCCAGAATGTCTGAAATCGTTTCCGAATCAAGAATGTTGTATATCTTCATTCTTTCATCTTTGCTAAGTAATTCTAAAACGGCGGCTATATCGTTTTCGTGGTAGTCAAGCAGCTTTTCCTTGAGTGCTTTTGGCGAAAGGTTGCTTCTTATAATGCTTATAAGTTCCTGCTGGTAATCGGGGTGCTGTTTTATTTCGTTTCTGTTGTTTCTGTTTTCCACATTGCAAAACTCCCTTCAGTAAATTTTTTCGCGTGTAAAGGGATTTTTTTGCTCAAAAAAGGCATAAAAAATCCACTGCCACCTTTTCAGGACGCAAAACTTTTCTGAACGCGCTTTTACTCGGTAGGGCAATGGTAAACAATACTTTATTTCAATATATGCCTTATATATTAAAATGAAAAATACGGGCGGCCGAAATATGCCGCGAATCCGTTGTCAGTATTGCCTGCCGCGCCCCTACTTCGTGAACTGCCGTCCATATTCTCACCTCTTTTTTTCAAATTTCGCAACTAATATATCACACAAAAATTTATATGTCAATGTTAAATCCGAATGCCGCTTTATTTTTATAAGCTAAGCCGTGTGTTGCAAACATATACCTCATTGTGTTAAAATATAAAGAACCAATTTTTAAGGAGAATGTTATGGGCTCATTTCTTCCTGTAAACGCAAAAGAATGTAAGAGCAGGGGATGGGATACGGTCGATTTCGTGTATGTTACCGGCGATGCTTATGTTGACCACCCGTCCTTCGGCGTTTCAATAATTTCTCGTGTGCTTGAAAACGAGGGCTTCAGAGTTGCCATACTCAGCCAGCCGGACTGGCATCGTGATTCGGATTTTACACAGTTTGGCACACCGCGTCTAGGATTTCTTGTTACGGCTGGAAATATAGATTCAATGGTGGCGCATTATACAGCTGCCAAAAAGATACGCAGCAATGATGCGTACACCCCGGGCGGTAAGGCTGGCAAAAGACCGGACAGAGCTGTTACCGTCTATTCAAGAATAATAAAGCGCCTATATCCAGATTCTCCGCTTATTATCGGCGGCCTAGAAGCGTCATTGCGCCGCTTTGCGCATTATGACTATTGGGCGGATAAGATAATGCCCTCCGTGCTTATTGATTCGGGCGCGGATCTGCTTATCTACGGTATGGGTGAAAAGCAGATTGCCGAGATAGCTCATCGTCTTGATAAGGGTGAAAGTGTAAACAGCCTAACCGATATTAAAGGCACTTGTTATGCCGTTGATGTGCGTGATACGCCTTACAGGGGCGTTGAGGTGCCCTCGCTTGAAAACTGTGTTAATTCAAAAAAAGAATACGCAAAATCAGTGCGTGTTGAGCAGGACGAGCAGGACCATATCCGCGGCAAAGCAGTGCGCCAAAGGCACGGAAAACTTATGCTTGTGCAAAACGAGCCAATGCCGCCGCTTGAAACTGAAGAGCTTGACAGAGTTTATGCCCTGCCGTATATGAGAACATATCATCCGTCATATGAGGCGCTCGGAGGTGTTCCCGGTATTGAGGAAGTGAGGTTTTCTATAACGCACAACCGCGGCTGTTACGGCGGGTGTAATTTCTGTTCAATACAGTTTCATCAGGGGCGTTATGTAACCTCGCGCAGTAAGGAAAGCATAATCAGAGAAGCAAAACTCGTCACTCAGATGCCTGGTTTTAAGGGATATATCCACGATATAGGCGGCCCCACCGCAAATTTCCGCCGCCCTTCCTGTGATTTTCAGCTTACTCACGGACTGTGCAAAGGTAAAAAATGCCTTGCGCCAAAACCGTGCCCAAATCTTATAGCAGACCACAGCGAGTATCTTGATATACTGCGTTCGGTGCGCAGTCTCCCTAATATTAAAAAGGTGTTTATCAGAAGCGGAATAAGATATGATTATCTGCTTCAGGATAAGGACGATACTTTCTTTAAAGAGCTTGTAAAATACCATGTTTCGGGGCAGTTAAAGGTTGCGCCGGAGCATTGCAGTGCCGCAGTGCTTGATAAAATGGGAAAACCGCATATAGAGGCTTATATCGAGTTTTCAAAACGTTATTTCAGTTATACAAACTCGGTGCATAAAGAGCAGTACCTTGTGCCTTATCTTATGTCAAGCCATCCGGGCTCAACACTTGATGACGCAATTGAGCTTGCCTGCTTCCTAAAGAAGAATCACATCAGACCTGAGCAGGTGCAGGATTTTTATCCTACTCCCGGAACTATATCTACATGTATGTTTTATACAGAACTTGATCCGTATACAATGGAACATGTTTATGTTGCAAAAACGCAGCACGAAAAAGCGCTTCAGCGTGCGCTTCTTCAGTATTATGATCCTAAAAAACGTGAGTTTTGCGAGGAAGCACTCAGAAAAGCACACAGGCAGGACCTTATAGGAAACGGTAAAAACTGCCTTATCCCGGGAATGCCGAACAACAGATATAATCAGAAAAAGCGCCCTGTTTACGGTAAGAATCAGCGGGGAAAATATAAAAAATAATTAGATTATAAAAAAACAGCACCCAAACGTAAAAGTCCGGGTGCTGCTTTTATTTTGCGGTTGTCTTGAAAATTTATATGATTACCAAGCGTTAAAATATCTGTGCAATGCGTTTTCAATTCCGCAGGCTACGCTGTTCGGGTCATCCATGGTCTTGTCACATCCCACTCTGAATACCATTACTCCTCCGCAACCCGTAAACAGTGCATAGGCAGTTTTATCGCCAGCAAGGGCAGGGGAGCAGAATGTCCCTTCATATACCTGGTCTGCATCGTGAACATTATAATATTTGTTTTCCCAGTAATTTGCTTCGTCAAGGTCGCGCCAGGTTGCCCAGTAGGGAGTTGAGTTGACAGGTCTGCCGTAAGCGGCTATTCCGATAATTATCTTTTTGATGTCGGCACCGTTTTTAATGAATTCCGCAAGTCCTTCCTGAGCCTGCTGAAGTGAACTCTGATAGCCGTCTTCATCATTTCCGTCATATGCCATAAACTGGATCTGATCGATTCTGTCCATTGTTTCTTGGCTCAAACCAAGACTGCTGGCTGAAAGAGCGGCTGAAAGTATTGCATCTTGGTCAGCTTTTTTTAGTCCGTCATCAAGTCTAGCAATAAAATTATCAAAACATTTCCAGTCATCGGCTGTCTGAGGGTACTCCCAGTCAATATCAACTCCGTCAAAGCCGTATTTTGTGGTGAATTCAATAATTTTATCAGCTATTGATTCCCAATTTTTTCCCATATACGCATTTACACCGTTGTGTTCGTCACCCCATGTGCCGTCTGCAAGCGCCGTAATGATGAGCTTTACTTCGTGATCCTTATTTGAACGGCGTGAAATGATTTCTTTCAGTGCTTCAATCTCACGTGCAAATTGTTCTTCGCCGCCTTCTCCGAAACTCATATTTCCGTTTTCGTCCCAACTTACAGCGCCGAAAACTATAATGGTGCTGTAAACATCGTAAAAGCGTGCGTAGTTTGCAACATATTCGTCACCGCGTGCCAGAATTTCAGTCGGCACATCTCCGTCAAGCCTCTGATATGCCGTAACTTCAAAGTTGCCGGCATCTCTTTTAGGCTCGTTGTAAAGTTTAAGTGATTTTATTTTTGCAGGAGTGTCACTGCTTCTGAATTTATCAACTGAAAGGCGAATGCGGTCTGTTGTTACAGCGTCAAAACTGCAAAGTCGCTGTGACTGTATTTTTTCACTCTGATATACCGTTTCCCATTCTCCGTTTATAAGTGCCTGTAGTCTGAAATACTGCACTTCGTTTCCTGACTCTTCAATAATTGCTGTGTTGAAAGTTTTTGCACCGTCAAGTTCAATTTCGGTATAGCAGTTATTTATATCGGGATAACCTTCTTCGGGCATTCGGTCAGGGTATTGAGCCGTCCAGCAATTATTATTGTCCGAAAGCAGGTTGACTGCGTCTGCCTGTTCGCCTCTTTTAAGACTTTCGTACACTATCTTGGCTCCCTCCATAAGATTTCCTGATTTAAGAGCTATTTCAGGCGCACCGGAGACTGAGCTTTCCATCCCCATGTTTGAAAAAACTGTTGGGCTTAATATAAGCGCCCCTATCAGTATGCAGGCAATGGCCGTTTTTAATGCTTTTTTGCTGTTTGGGGCAACTGTCAGCGCAAGCGCAGCTGCTAGTGCCGTTCCTAGATAAGCAATGTTCGGAAGCAGGCTGTCAAATCCGTTTGCAAATCCGCTTGCTGTAATCCCCTTGTCAAGTCCGAAAAGCAAAGCAAATGTGTAAATGAATGCGATTATGCTGATTACAGCAAAAATCATGTGCACGGCTTTAAAGATAGTTGTACCTTTGCTTTGCGACTTTTTTAAATTAAAGGTGTTTAAAAGAATTGAAATCAGAGAAACGGCTCCCGAAATGCCAATGATACAAAACATCAGGGTAATAAAACCGTCTCCAAGAGGGTAAATCTCAGCCATCCAGCCGTATGCAAAGCTGCTGCTGTAAAAAAAAGCAAATGCGGCCGCGGATAGAGCGAAAAAGATAAACGATCCTGTTCGTGAATTTACTGCGTCAGCAATTTTTTTTATAATCTTCATAGTAACCCCTCATAAAAAATTTTTTTGGTATTACCCATTTAATTCTATCATAAGAAATTTTGTCCTACAATTCAAAAATCGGAAAATTAAACCCATTAAACGGTAATTTTGACCTAAAAAACGGCAGAAATTTATGTCATTATTAAATTTTTTTGACTGAAATTACGCTCTTTAAAATCCTGGTATTATTTGATATAATTAAATCAAGCGAAAATCTGAGGGAGGAATTTATATGAAAAAACTCGGCTTCGGTCTTATGCGTTTGCCAAAAAAAGGGCCTTTTACCGATATAGAGCAGGTTAAATCTATGGTGGATATGTTTCTTGATGCAGGCTTTACCTATTTTGATACAGCTCATACTTATCTCGGATCTGAGGCTGCGGCAAAAAAAGCACTTGTTTCAAGGCATCCGCGTGATTCATATACGCTTGCAACAAAGTTAAACGTAAATGTTGCGCCAACAAAAAAAGCCGCTGAAAAGCAGCTTGAAACAAGCCTTGCCAGAACAGGAGCGGGGTATTTTGATTATTACCTGTTGCACGCTATTATGGACGATAACTATGATAAGTATGTTAAATTTGGTTTGTGGGATTTTGCCGCTGCGCAAAAGCAGAAAGGAATACTCAAAAATATCGGCTTTTCATTTCATTCCGGTCCAGACCTGCTGGACAGAATTTTGAATGAGCACCCCGAGGTGGATTTCGTTCAGCTTCAGATAAATTATGCTGACTGGGAAAATCCGTCTGTGCTCTCCCGAGCAAATTATGAGGTTGCAAGAAAGCACGGCAAGGATATAATTGTTATGGAGCCTGTTAAGGGCGGAAGCCTTGCTAATCCGCAGCCTGAAGTTCAAAAACTTTTTAAAGAGTGCAACCCCGATATGTCCTGCGCATCGTGGGGCATAAGATTTGCGGCTTCGCTTCCCGGTGTTTTAACTGTCCTTTCAGGTATGTCGAATACTCAGCAGATGCAGGATAATCTGTCATATATGAAAGATTTTAAACCGCTTGATCAGAAAGAGCAGAAGGTAATTCAGCAGGTGCAGCAGATACTCGGAAATTCGGCGGCAATAGCCTGCACGGCGTGCAGTTACTGCACAGCGGGCTGTCCTGAGAATATACCCATTCCGGATATTTTTGCAGCCGCAAATAAGCATCTTGCAAACGGGCAGACCGAAGAGGCAAAGAAAAGCTATGCTGAGGCAGTGAATAATAGGGGAAAAGCCTCTGACTGTATTGAATGTAAGCAGTGTGAACGTGTGTGCCCTCAGCATCTTAAAATCACTGAGCATCTCAAACAGTGCGCCGAACTTCTTGAAAAATAAATCAGAAAAAATAAAAGCATCGGATATTTCCGATGCTTTTTGTTTATTATATTTGTTAATACGTCTCTGCAATTATTTCTCTGATTTCTTCTTCTGCCTGCTGTACTTCAAAAAGAAATTCCCTTGAAGAAACACGCAGCGCTCCGTTGCCCAGAATTATAAGCTGTTCAAGCGCTGTCTCTTATACACATCTGACGCTGCCGACGAATAGCCTTGTGTA
>URIN01000095.1 GCA_900547915.1 uncultured Clostridium sp.
TCGTGGGCTCGGAGATGTGTATAAGAGACAGCTTTCATACTGTGATACCCTATTATTTTAACTCGTCTATAAATTCTTTTATTTTTTCCGCTGCTTTCCTTATATTATCAATTGAATAACAATAAGAAACCCTTATATATCCTTCTCCGCATTCGCCGAAAGCACTACCAGGAACAACTGCCACTCTTTTTGATAAAATAAGTTTTTCGCAGAACTCATCACTTGTGAGACCGGTTGACTTGATGGACGGGAAAACATAAAATGCGCCTTCTGGTTCGAAACATTTTAGTCCCATTTCATTAAACGTGTTTACAGTATAACGGCGGCGCATATCATAGTCACTCTTCATTTTTTCTATATCAGTGTCTCCGTTTTTCAGAGCATCAATTGCAGCTTGCTGAGAATTAGTTGGCGCGCTCATTATTGCAAATTGATGAAGTTTTGTCATTTGCGAAATTATAGGAGCCGGACCAAGAGCATATCCGAGACGCCAACCCGTCATTGAGTAAGTCTTTGAAAATCCGTTTATAACTATCGTGCGTTCCTTCATGCCGGGAATTGAAGCAATTGAACAGTGCGAATTATCTCCGTACGTAAGTTCGCTGTATATTTCATCCGAAAGAACAAAAATATTGTGCTTTATAATTACCTCGGATATTTTTTCCAGTTCTTCTTTTCTCATTACCGCTCCGGTAGGGTTGTTTGGATAAGGCAGAATAAGCAACTTGGTTTTCGGCGTTACGGCTACTTCAATCTCATCCGGTGTAAGCCTAAAACCGTTTTCTTCCTTGGTTGCAAGACTAATCACCTTTGCGCCACAAGTTTCCGCAATCGGTCGATAACAGACAAATGAGGGTTCAACTAGTAAAACCTCATCTCCGGGATTTATAAGCGTTCTGATAGCCATATCTATGCCTTCGGAACCGCCGACTGTTACAAGAATTTCATCTTTTGGATTATAAGTAATATTATATTTTCTCTCATAAAAATTCGCAATTTCTTCTCTTAGTGCAAACAGACCTGCGTTAGCCGTATAGCGGGTTGCGCCTTTATCAAGATAATCAATTGCAGTATTTCTAATATGCCAAGGAGTTAAAAAGTCCGGTTCACCTACACCAAGAGATATTACATTATCCATTTCTTCAGCTATTGAGAAGAATTTTCTTATACCGCTTGGTTTAACGCCCTTAATAGTTGAATTTAAAAATTCGTCATAATTTATCACAGGGAAATATTCCCCCTGTCGTCATGCAGTTCATCGGTAAGAAATACACCGTTTTCCTTATATTTTTTTAATATGAAATGAGTGGCAGTTGAAACAACGCCTTCAAGCGGAGACAATCTCTGAGCTACAAACATAGCTACTTCGTGAAAAGATTTATCTGTTACAAGAACAGTTAAATCAAACGCACCACTCATAAGATAAATTGACTCAACTTCCTCAAGACGAGAGATTCTTTCAGCAACATCATCAAAACCGTGACCGTATTTAGGCTGAATTTTAAGTTCTATCAGTGCAGTAACTGTTTGATGATCAGTTTTATCTCTATCAACAAACGCTTTGTATCCTTTAATAACACCGCTGTCCTCAAGAAGTTTGATTTCGTCTGCAACTTCTTTTTCTGTAACTCCAAGCATAACGGCTATATCTTTATTTGAAAGTCTTGCGTTTTCTTCTAATATTTTAAGCAGTTTTTCAGTCATAGTTAAACCCCGCAGTTATTTTATTTCAATCAATTCAGGCTGTCTGTTATTATAAACGGTTATATGTGTAAAGCCGCATTTAAGCGCGGCATCCATTCCCTGTTCAATTCCCATTCCTATTTTATCATAAAAATGAGAATCTGAGCCGATAGTTAGATACTTACCGCCTAGCTCTTTATAACGTTTAACTATATCAGCGCTAGGTAATATATCTTTCAACTCATTAAAATAGCCTGAAGTATTTATCTCAAGTGCTTTATTATTTTTAATTAGCAGAATAAGTATTTCATCAATTATTCCACTGAATTTTGACAGGTCGACTTCTATCTTGTGTTTTCCCGTTATATACCTTAATGGATAAGTCAAATGGGCAAGAGAGTCAAACTGATTCCACTCACAAAGTTTATATATATTCTCGAAATACTTTTGAAGCAGATCATACACATCATAATCCTTATAGTCAAGAAAGAAAAAATCCTCCATGTTTTCAAGATTATGAATTGAGCCGAGAACAAAATCGTATTTGTATTTTTTTAATATACTTTCAGCAAGAGGCTTATTGTAAATTGCCTGCCCCAGTTCAATGCCTTTAAAAACCTTGATAGAATCTTTGAAAACATCAGCGCATTTTGTTGTGTCAAAAAACTGATTGCCGCATAGTTTTGAAAAATCACAGTCTTTAGAGTCTATTTCACAATGGTCAGTCAATGCTATGCCTTTAAGCCCTTTTTCAGCGGCACTTTCACACATAAGAGTACATGAATGATTGCCATCAAATGAATGCTCCGAATGAGTATGCAGATCATAAAAATTTGTATATTTCATAGCCTTGTCCTTTCTAAGTCAAACTATTTTAACACATAATGTGCCAAAATAAAATATTATTATTCTTTTTGTTGAAAAAAAATTTACACTTTGATATAATCTTCTTAATTAATAACAGGAGGTAAAGTATTATGAAGGCGGTAATTACTGTTGTAGGCAAAGATGTTGTTGGAATTCTTGCCGGAGTTTCTTCTATCTGTGCCAACCACAATGTAAATATTACGGAGGTTACCCAGTCTATTCTTGACGATATGTTCTGCATGATTATGATGGCTGATGTAAGCGTCTGCAATATTACTTTTTCCGATTTTTCGGATGAGCTTTCCGAATACGGAAAGAACAACGGACTGTCCATACACGTTATGAATGAGGATATTTTTAATTCAATGCACAGAATATAGGAGCATAAGCTGAAATGATTAATACATCTGACATACTAGAAACTATACATATGATACAGGACGAATGTCTTGATATCCGTACAATTACTATGGGCATATCTCTTATTGATTGTGCCGATACGGATATAGACAGGTCGTGTGAAAAAATTTATGATAAAATCTGTCGCAAAGCAGAAAAGCTTGTTTCAACCGGTGAGGATATTGAAAAACATTACGGAATTCCTATTATTCATAAAAGAGTTTCTGTAACACCTATTGCAATTATGGCTGGCGTAAGTGGCGGAGACCCCATAAAATACGCTCTCACTCTTGAGAAAGCGGCACAAACAATTGGCGTAAACTTTATCGGCGGTTATTCTGCTCTTGTTCAGAAAGGGTTCTCAGCCGGTGATCTTGAACTCATCGAATCTATACCTCGTGCGCTTGCTGAAACAGAACATATCTGTTCTTCAGTTAATATCGGCAGCACAAAAGCAGGTATAAACATGGATGCTGTAAAAATAATGGGCAGAAAAGTAAAAGAAGCAGCCGAACTTACAAAAGATCAGAATTGCATCGGACCCGGTAAGCTTGTAGTATTCTGCAATGCGCCTGAAGATAATCCGTTTATGGCAGGTGCGTTTCACGGTGTTTCGGAACCTGACTGTGTTATCAATGTTGGTGTGTCCGGACCAGGTGTTGTACGAGCTGCTGTTTCAAAGCATCCTGAATATAACATAAATGAGATTGCTGAACTGATCAAAAAAACAGCATTCAAAGTTACAAGAATGGGTCAGCTTGTCGGAACGGAAGCATCAAGAAGACTTGGTGTTCCGTTTGGAATTGTTGACTTGTCACTCGCCCCTACTCCTGCTGTCGGAGATTCTGTGGCTCACATACTTGAAGAAATCGGTCTTGAGCAGTGTGGTGCACCAGGAACAACAGCTTGCTTAGCAATGCTTAATGACGCTGTTAAAAAAGGTGGAGTTATGGCATCGTCAAGCGTAGGAGGGCTCTCAGGCGCTTTCATTCCTGTTTCTGAGGACAGAGGTATGATTGATGCTGCTAGATCCGGAGCGCTGTCTATCGAAAAGCTGGAGGCTATGACAGCGGTATGTTCTGTTGGACTTGATATGATAGTAATCCCCGGTGACACAACTGCAGAGGCTATAAGCGGAATTATTGCTGATGAAGCTGCAATCGGTATGGTAAATGGCAAAACTACTGCTGTTAGAGTTATTCCTGCTATCGGAAGAAATATTGGAGACGAGCTTGAATTTGGCGGTTTGCTCGGTTCCGGACCCGTTATGAAGGTAAATACTAAATCTCCTGCTAAATTTATTAACCGCGGAGGAAAAATCCCAGCTCCTCTTCACAGCTTAAAGAATTAAAAAAAAGAGGTCATTCAAGGGCACCTTCGATAAAGAGGGTGCCCTAAAACTTTGTAAACAGCCAAAATGATTTGATTGCAGGTTATAAGAAAATAATTTTTTTTGGAGGAAAAGCAATGAAATCATTAATGGAAGAAATGGGTATCGGATACAGACAGGTTGGAGAAGTACAAATTCCAAATCTTGTTGTAACAGACACAAATTATTCAATCGGCTTTTGGGGACAAAGGCATAAGGAGTATCTAAAAGAATCGCACAGGTTAATATACTATAATTTACTTACAACGGGTAAATTAAACGCACACCTACACAATATAGATGTAAGAGCGATGAATATGTATGAAAATCTTGTAAACCAGATTGCTGAGCAAGAAGGCATAACTGAACAACTCAAAGCAGATAATCAAATGCTGTGGGTGCAGCAAATGAACAATATTGCAAATCGAGCTAGAGAGATTGCATATAATGAGATAATTTATCAATTATAAACTTAAAGGGCAGGATTATCCTGCCCTTTAGGTTTTGTCAAGAAAAGTGTGTAAGTTATTTTTTGATATTTAAAGATTTTGTTACTCCTTTGTTCCACCTATATTTGAAGCATCTTCAATTTTAAATTCAATATATGCTTTATATGTTGAATCACCCGATGAAGAAAATTCTTTTTCTAATCTATATTTACCAGGTTCGGTTATATTGTAATACTTGGTTAAATCATAAGTTTCTTCAATACTTTGACCCGACAATATAAGATTGGCTATTTCAATCCATCTGGTATTCGGCTTGGGTTCTAAAATTTCGCCGTCCTTGTAAATAACAAACATTTCTCCAAATGAAAACACTTTATCTGAATTATTAGTCCATTTTACAGTGATAAATAAATTTTCGTCATCAATTTTACTTTCAACAAAATCGAAAGAAACTAAATCACAATTTGTTGATGCCGTTATCAAATTAACATTCGCACTGTTAGAGTTTATTTTGCCATTTTTAGGATTTGTGAGCAAACATACAGAAATTATAATAAGAACAATTACTACAGCTATTAAAATCCAAAATATAGGCTTTTTATAATTTAATATACCTTTCGCCATTCCGTTAACTCCTATCAATACAGTAATTGGAAATAACATAAAAACAATTAAATTATTAATTTCTCTGGTTTATGTTAAATTGCTAGATAAAGTATTAATACCATTTGTTTATCCAACCGTCTTTGTCTGTCACAGACTGGGCGGTCGTTTCTTTTTGAGTTGTTGATTCTGTTGTATTTGTGATATGAGTTGTTGGGTCTTGTGTTGTAGTCGCATCTGGCTGATTAAAAGTTACTTCATTATCCGCAGAATTTGTTTTGTTCGTTTCTGATAGGGAATCATCTTTTGTATCATCATTAAACACGGTAGTGCTTTTATTTGTAACATAGTTTTTATCCTTGTCAGTTACAATTTCAGCATATACTTTATTGCTGTTACCGTCTGTTGCGGGTTCACCATTTTGGTCTGTAACAACTTCGTAGTAATGCGTTTCGCCGTTTGTATCAGTTACAGCAGTAGTGGAATTATCTCCGCTACCGCTGTTTTTTGCCGAACATGAAGCAAATAAGCAAACTGTAATAACTGTTACTGCTAATAATATTACTGCCTTTTTCATACATTAAACCCAAGGCATCGTAGTATCGTTATCATCTCCCGGCTTTGTGACTGGCTCGCCACTTGTAGTGATAACATCAACTGTTGCAAATTCATTTACCTCTGTTTCAGGTCTTTCATACTTTTCTTTCATTTTTATACCTCCAATAAATTATTTAATGAGTTTTTAGTGTTCTGGTCTATTTCATCATCTGACATTACTTTTTGAGCAATGTCGTTGAACGAAAAGCAAAGAGTATCTGAATAATAGTAAATTCCATCAATTTTAACATAAGCCCTTGCGCTTATTTCAGTATTGTAAGCTGTTTGCGGTATATCAATGAAAACAAGATTATATGTTGTTGTTTCATCCTCGTGTGTTAGGCGGTTATATGCTGTAAGCTGTAAAACATTACTGCTGTCAACATCATCAACAG